>JBFOLS010000564.1:0-7523 GCA_040830225.1 Leisingera sp. | reverse complement strand
TACACCATCGAATCCGCGGCTGTTGTGACCGGCGAGGACCTGGTGGATGCACAGCCGTCGTTCGACCAGAACGGCCGGCCTGCGGTGACCTTCCGTTTCAACACCTCCGGTGCGCGCCGGTTCGGCGACTACACGGCCGAGAACATCGGCTCTCCCTTTGCCATTGTGCTGGATGACGAGGTGGTCTCGGCTCCGGTGATCCAGTCCCATATTCCGGGCGGTTCCGGCATCATCACCGGTAACTTCACCATCGAGGAAAGCACTAACCTGGCGGTGCTGCTGCGCGCAGGCGCGCTGCCGGCAGAACTGGTGTTCCTGGAAGAACGCACCATCGGCCCGGAACTGGGCCAGGACAGCATTGATGCCGGCAAGATC
Organism: Leisingera sp.; assembly: GCA_040830225.1. GTDB lineage: Bacteria > Pseudomonadota > Alphaproteobacteria > Rhodobacterales > Rhodobacteraceae > Leisingera. The sequence continues at coordinate 7,148 of JBFOLS010000564.1, read as the reverse complement.
GCAACCATCGTGGCCTTCATTGCGGTGCTGGTGTTCATGGGCCTCAGCTATGGGCTGTTCGGTCTCTTTGCCAACGTGGCGCTGATCCTGAACATTGCGCTGATCTTTGGCATGCTGAGCCTCATTGGCGGCACGCTGACACTGCCGGGCATTGCCGGTATCGTGCTGACGGTTGGTATGGCGGTGGACGCCAACGTGCTGATCTTTGAACGGATCCGCGAAGAGCTGAAGGCAGGCCGCGGCCCGGCCAAGGCCATCGACGAAGGCTATTCCAAGGCGCTGAGCGCCATTCTGGACGCCAACATCACCACATTCATCACTGCGGTGATCCTGTTTGCCATGGGCTCCGGCCCGGTGCGCGGCTTTGCGATCACCCTGGGTCTGGGCATCATGACCTCGGTCTTCACCGCGATCTTTGTCACCCGCCTGATGATCATCATGTGGTTCGAACGGCGCCGTCCGAAAACGATTGAGGTGTGATATGCGGCTGAGACTTGTTCCCAAGGAAACCTCCTTCGACTTTTTCGGCAAGGCCAAGCTGTGGCTGGGTATCTCGCTGCTGCTGCTGGTAATCGGCATCGCGTCCTTTGCGGTGCAGGGCCTGAACTTTGGCATCGACTTCCGCGGCGGCACCACCATCCGCACTGAGGCTTCCGAGCCCGTGGATGTGGGCGCCTACCGCGACGCGTTGACCGTGCATGAACTTGGCGACATTTCGATCACCGAAGTGTTCGATCCGGCATTCGACGACGACCAGCATGTGTCGCAGATCCGCATCCAGGCACAGGAAGGCGGCGAGGCGATCTCGGGCGAGATGATCGAGCAGCTGAACCAATCATTGGACGCGGTGGCGCCGGGCATCAAGTTTGCTGCGGTAGAGTCCGTGGGCCCCAAGGTCTCGGGCGAGCTGATCCAAACAGCGGTGCTGGCTGTGGCGCTGGCGATTGCAGCGGTGCTTGTCTACATCTGGCTGCGGTTTGAATGGCAGTTTGCCCTCGGCGCTGTGGCTGCACTGGTGCATGACGTGGTGCTGACCATCGGCGTCTTTGCGGCGCTGCAGATCAAGTTCGATCTGGCGATTATCGCAGCCCTGCTGACCATCGTAGGCTACTCGCTGAACGACACTGTGGTGGTTTTCGACCGGGTCCGCGAAAACCTGCGCCGCTTCAAGAAGAAGGATCTGGCGGAGGTCCTGAACCTGTCGATCAACGAGACCCTCAGCCGGACGGTGATGACCTCGGTGACCACTTTGCTGGCGCTGATCTCGCTCTATGTGCTGGGCGGCGATGTGATCCGCGGCTTTGTCTTTGCGATGATCTGGGGTGTTGTGGTCGGGACCTATTCGTCGGTCTTTGTCGCTTCTACCATCCTGCTGAAGCTGGGCGTGAAGCGCGACTGGTCGAAACAGGCCAATACCACCGGCAACCAGTTCTCGAACATCGATGCTTGAGGCATTCGACGCGGCCCTGGCCACGCCGGGGCTGTTCTGGCTGCTTGTCACCATCGGAGCCGCGGGTCTTGTCCGCGGCTTCACTGGTTTTGGCACCGCTATGATCTTTGTGCCGGTAGGGGCGCAGTTCCTGCCCTCGGCGGATGTGGTCTTTCTAATGGTGCTGATGGGGGTGTTTTCCACCATTACCCTGTTCCCGCAAGCCTGGAGCAATGCCGACCGGGCAGAAGTCGGGGCGCTGTCCATGGCCGCTGCGGTGACCGTGCCTGCGGGCCTGTGGGTTATGGGACAGATGGATCCCCTGACACTTCGCTGGGTTGCGGCCGGGGTGATCGGGTTGACGCTGGCGGCGGTGGTTTCCGGCTGGCGCTGGCAGGGCAAGCTGGGCTGGCCCGGGCGTTTTGCTATTGGTGGCGCGGCTGGACTAGTCGGCGGCATGACAGGGCTGACGGGGCCGGTGATCATTGTGTTTTATTTGGCCAATGTCCGCGACGTGGCGCGGGTCCGGGCCAATACCATCGTGTTTCTGGCTGCACTGGATGTGGTGATTGCCGTCAATCTGATCTTTGGCGGCCTTGCCAGCCTGCAGGCCTTCATCCTGGCCGGGCTTTTGGGCATTCCGTACGTGGTCACCACTCTCAGCGGCAAGGCGCTGTTTGATCCCAAGCTGGAGAAGCTCTATCGCTTTGCCTCCTATTCCGTGATTGCGCTGGCCGTGGTATCCAGCCTCCCGGTGTTTGACTGAAAGGAAGCCCAATGCGTTTGAACGAAGTGAGTTTCTCCGACGCGCAGCCGGTTGACGGCTATGGCGCGGGGTTCTTCCGCATCGGCGGGCAAGTGCATCAAGGCGGCGTGCTAACGTCGGTGGCTGGCACCGCGGCGTGGGGCGGTATGACCGACGCAGAGCCGCTGCTGGCGCTGGCTGGAGAGATAGATGTTCTGTTCATCGGCACAGGGGCTGAGATTGCCCATATCCCGGCAGAGCTGCGCCAGGCCCTGGAAGACGCGGGCCTGGGCGTGGAGGCAATGAACTCGCCCGCCGCCTGCCGCACCTATAATGTGCTTCTGTCCGAGGGACGGCGGATTGCGCTGGCTGCATTGCCGGTCTGAAGATGAATTTCTGATGTATTTGACCTGCCGCAAAGCGGGCATCTGTTTAATGGTCTTTTCATGCGCCGGTGCAATGGGATAAGCGGAATTCATGACTTTGAATGTGACGGATCTGAGCGTGGCCCGCGGCGGCATCCCGGTGCTGGAAGGCCTGAGCTTTGCGCTGCAGCCCGGCAGGGCGCTGATCCTGCGCGGCCCCAATGGCATCGGCAAGACGACCCTATTGCGTACTGTGGCCGGTTTGCAGCCGCCGCTGAAAGGGCAGGTCGAGGGTGCAGAAGACCAGATCGCCTATGCGGCGCATTCCGACGGGCTGAAGCCTACGCTGACGGTGGCAGAGAACCTGACCTTCTGGGCCAGCGTTTTTGGCCGCAACGGTATTGAGCAGGCGTTGGACGGGTTTGATCTGCAATCTTTGCGTGACCGCCAGGCAGGGGCGCTGTCCGCTGGCCAGAAACGCCGCTTGGGCCTCAGCCGGATGCTGGTCACCGGCCGCCCGATCTGGATCATGGATGAGCCGACAGTGAGCCTTGATAAAACTTCTGTCGCCATGTTCGCAGATGCCGTGCGGGCGCATCTGGGGCAGGGCGGCTCTGCTCTGATTGCCACTCATATCGACCTGGGACTGGAGGCCGAGGTGCTGGATGTCGGCCCCTACAAGGCCAAGCCGTTGGCACTGGATGATTTTGACGGAGGCTTCCTGTGATTGCGCTGCTTCTGCGGGATCTGAAGCTCGCCTTCCGTGCAGGCGGCGGTTTCGGCCTCGGTCTGGCGTTTTTTTTGATCGTGACCGTGATGGTGCCGTTTTCCGTTGGCCCGCAATCCGAACTGCTGGCCCGCATTGCCCCCGGTGTGCTGTGGCTGGGCGCGCTTTTGGCCTGCCTGCTGTCGCTCGACCGGCTGCTGGCGCTGGATTGGGAGGACGGCTCGCTTGACTTGCTGGCCACCGCACCGCTGCCGCTGGAAAGCACCGTGACCATCAAGGCGCTGGCGCATTGGATCACCACTGGCCTGCCGCTGGTAATGGCCGCGCCCGTGCTGGGCGTTCTGCTGAACCTGCCGGTTGAAGGCTTTCAATGGCTGGTGATTTCGCTGCTGCTGGGCACACCGGCGCTGTCTGTCATCGGCACCTTTGGTGCCGCCCTGACCGTGGGGCTGAAACGCGGCGGTCTGTTAATGTCGCTCCTGGTCATGCCGCTTTACGTGCCGACGCTGATCTTCGGCTCCGAAGTTGCCCGCCGCGGTGCCGAGGGTATGGCGGTACAGACGCCGCTCTTGCTGCTGGCCGGGATCTCCGCTGCCTCTATCGCCCTGCTGCCCTTTGCCAGCGCCGCCGTCCTGCGCGTCAATTTGCGCTAGGACATTTGCCGGACCCGTGAATTGAGAAACCCGAGAACAAGAGCTAAATAGCCAACATGTCGATCTGGGAATACGCCAACCCGAAGAAGTTTCTGGCCACCTCCGAAAAGGTGATGCCGGCCTTGTGGGTCAGCTCTGCGGTGCTGATTTCAGCGGGCCTGATCTGGGGGTTCTTCTTCACGCCCGACGACTACCGTCAGGGCTCTACCGTCAAGATCATTTTCCTGCATGTGCCCTCGGCGCTGATGGCGATCAACGCCTGGTTCATGATGCTGGTGGCCTCACTGGTTTGGGTGATCCGCCGCCATCACGTGAGTGCCTTGGCCGCCCGTGCTGCTGCGCCTGTGGGCGTGGTCATGACGGTGATTGCGGTGATCACAGGTGCGATCTGGGGGCAGCCGATGTGGGGCACCTGGTGGGCTTGGGACCCGCGGCTGACGTCCTTCCTGGTGCTGTTCCTGTTCTACCTTGGCTACATCGCGCTGTGGGAGGCGATCGACAACCCTGACACCGCTGCAGACCTGACTTCGATCCTGTGCCTGGTAGGTTCGGTCTTTGCGGTGCTCAGCCGCTATGCGGTGAACTTCTGGAACCAGGGGCTGCATCAGGGGGCGTCGCTGTCGCTTGATGAAAAGGAGAACGTGCACGATGCCTTCTCCTCGCCGCTGTACGTCTGCATGGCGGGCTTTGTGCTCTTGTTCCTCGCCTTGGTGCTCTACCGCACCGGAACTGAAATCCGCGCCCGCCGTATCAAGGCTTTGATGGCGCGCGAACGGCTGGAGGCCTGATGCCCGATCTAGGAAAATACGCCGATACAGTGCTGTCAGCCTATGGCGCCTCGCTGGTGCTGCTGGCGGCGTTGGTGGTGCTGACGATCTGGCGCGGCCGCAAGGTGCGCCGGGAGATGGAAACCCTCGAGCTGCGGATGAAGCGCAATGGCTAAGATCTCACCGCTGATGGCGGTTCCCGGTGTGGTATTTGCAGCATTTGTGGGCCTGGCGCTTGTCGGTATGTTCCGCGAAGACCCGAACAGCCTGCCATCCGCACGCGAAGGCCAGCCTGCGCCGCCCGTGGTGCTGGATGAGTTCCCGGGCAAAGAGATGTTCACAGATGAGACCCTGCGCGACGGCAGCGTGAAACTGGTGAATTACTGGGCCAGCTGGTGCGCCCCTTGCAGGGCCGAACATCCGAACCTGGAGGCGCTGTCCAAGGAAGGCATTCCCGTCTACGGCATCAACTACAAGGACCAGCTGGACAATGCTGAGGCTTTCCTGAACGAGCTGGGCGATCCCTATTCAGCCATCGGCCGGGATGAGAAGGGCCGGATGGCCCTCGATTGGGGCCTATACGGCGTGCCGGAAACCTATGTGGTGGATGGCGAGGGCAAGATCGTGCTGCGCTTTGCCGGGCCTGTTACCGAACGGGTGATCGAAAGCACCCTGCGTCCGGCGATGGAAAAGGCGGCGGGCAAATAGCCGGTTCTTGAAGCTTCAGCCTGGGGTGCAAAGGGTGAAGCTCTTGAAGTCAGGCTCTTCCGCGGAGAGTGCGTAGACCCGTTTGAAGTCTTCCTGTTTCGAGCGCCAGATCAGGTAGTCGCTGAGCGCGTCCGCGTCGGTCCAGCGCTGAAAAACAGCGATTTCTTCGCGGTCTGGCGCCAGCAGTGTTTCGGCTTGCAAACAGCCGGGGAATTCCCTCACCTGAGCGACCATTTGTGTAATGATTTCTGCCAGCTCGGCATAGTTGCCGGGCAGGGGCTTCACCAGGATGATCACGGCTTCGGACAAGAAATGCTCCGCTTTGCTGGGCTCAGCGCCAACCTAGCAGGAATTTCAGAAATTTCTGGTAAATTTACGCAGCGTCAACCGAAAATGCTGAGATCCAGCTCCAGCCCGGTACCCAGCCAGATGGCGTGGTCTTGGTGGTCTTCCAGATGATTGCCTGTTTCCGGATGGGCAAAGACAATCAGCCCCTCCCGGTTCAGCGCCAGCCAGGGCAGCAGTTTGGCAAACTGCTCCGGGGTTGCCCCCAACTGGCAGGACCACCTGGGGTGCGGGCCCACGTTTTTCTCGTGCACGCGGCCCATCTGGACCTCGAACTGCTCCGCCGCCTGCTGGCAAAGGGTACGGGCCTGATCGACTGTGTTTGCGTCGAAATAGATGTGGGCGTGGTAGCCGGTGATGCTGTCTGTCTGTTTCATGGGGGCACTATTCAGGGCGGCACTCAGCCGTGCAATCTGCTGTTTGCGAACAGATCCTGTGCAGTCCGGAAGTGTCAGGCGCTTTCACCGCGGGTTGCGTCATAAGCCGCGCGTGAGGCGCGGATACCGGGCTGATGTTCATCCGCCCAGCTGGCTAGGTGGCGGATGGTTTCAAACAGGGAGTGCCCTCGGTCTGTCAGCGCGTATTCCACCTGCGGCGGCGACAGGTCCAGCACGGTGCGGCTGACCAAGCCATCGCGCTCCAGATTGCGGAGAGTGACGGCCAGCATCCGCTGGGAAATACCGTCAACCACCCGGCGCAGGGCGTTGAACCGGCAGGGGCCCTTGGCCAGTTCGATCACCAGCAGAACCGACCAGGCATCTCCGATCCGGTCCAGAACATCACGGACAGGGCAGTCATACTCGATGGCGCGGCGGCGGCTCATGGCGGTTCCTTTCAGGTAACCATGTGACAAAGAAATGCGTATTCCGGCTCCGGTTCCTGGCGCCTATCTGGTTCCCATTGGTAACTATAGAATGAAAGGGAAGCGGAATGAAGCTCCTGATTATTGGCGCCACTGGAATGATCGGATCGCGGATCACGGCTGAGGCATTGGATCGCGGCCACGAGGTCATAGCTGCCGTGCGCAGCCCGGAAAAGCTGGCGCCGCGCGATGGTCTGCGTGCCGAGGCGCTGGATGTCAGCGACACGGCTCGGCTGGCAGAGCTGGCAGCGGAAGCCGACGTGACCGTCGGTGCCGCCAGCCCGCGCAGCAGCGGTGATGCGGTTGCCGAGGCGAATGCCTATGCAGACGCCTTGATTGCTGGGCTCGACGGCCGGCGGTTGCTGCTTGTGGGCGGTGCGGGATCGCTGAACCTGCCGGATGGCTCGCCTGTTGCGGATGTCGTGCCGGAGCCTTACCGCGCCGAGGCGCAGGGCATGCGGCAGGCCTTTGAAAAGATCTCGGCCAGCGGGCCGGATTTTACCGTGCTGGCGCCGGCCGGGCTGATTTAGGCTGGGGAAAGAACATG
>JBFOLS010000563.1:0-17923 GCA_040830225.1 Leisingera sp. | reverse complement strand
GGGGCCTGCGGGCTGACCCGCTGCCCCGGTTCCAAACTGCTGCCCCATCTGCTGGGCCATCGCCATGCCCATGCCCATCCCCATGCCGGCACCCATGCCGCTGTTCGGGGTCTGGGCCGCAGCGGTCATGGCTTCGGCGGCCGAAAACTGGGTGTAGCGGCCGAGATCGCCCAGCACCCCCATCTGGGTGCGCTTGTCCATCGCTTCCTCCACCGCCGGCGGCAGCGAGATGTTCTCGATGTAGAGTTCCGGCATTGACAGCCCGTAGTCCGCCAGTGTGCCGGAAATCTCTGCCGCCACCAGCTTGCCCAGGTCGCCTGTGTTCGCCGCCATGTCCAGCACCGGAATGCCGGAGCCTGCCACCACGCGGGAAAACTCCTGCACGATGATGTTGCGGATCTGATAGGAGATTTCGTCCATGGTGAATTCGCCGTCGGTGCCGACGATCTCGGTCAGGAAGCGCGCGGGATCGGCCACCCGGATGGTATAGGTGCCAAAGGCCCGCAGCCGCACCGGGCCGAACTCGGGGTCGCGGCAGATGATCGGGTTCTTGGTGCCCCACTTCAGATCGCTGAACCGGGTGGTGTCGACGAAATAGACCTCCGATTTGAACGGCGACTGGAAGGCATGGTCCCAGTGCTGCAGCGTGGTCATGATCGGCATGTTGTTGGTCTCAAGCATGTAGAGGCCCGGCGTGAACACATCCGCCAGCTGGCCTTCATGCACGAATACTGCCGCCTGGCCCTCGCGCACCGTCAGCTTGGCGCCGTACTTGATCTCATGGCCTTCGCGCTCGAACCGCCAGACCATGGTGTCATGGGTGTCGTCCACCCAGTGAATGACATCAATGAATTCGCCTTTGAGAAAATCAAAAATACCCATCAGTCAGGTCCTCTTCATTTTGGCGGCCTAAAGTTCCTGGCCCATCGCCTCGCGGGCGAGAATGCGGATCACGGGGCGGGCGTCTTCCAGGCTCATCCCCGTCTTCAGTCTAGGATCATACAGCATCTGCAGCAGTTTTTCGTCAAAGCTGGTCAGCAGTGCAAATTCGTCGTCGTCGTTGAAAATCGAGGGCCGCGCCCGCGGGCTGTCATTCCTGAGGCCGAGGCCCTGCGCCACTTCCTCATGCACGCAGCTTTTGCGCACCAGATCCGGATGTTCGGCCCGGATCAAGGCAACACCGCGGGTGTAGGAAAGCGGATCGCCCTGCGGCCCGCCCGCGACCACCAGGCAATAAAAGCTGCGCGGAGGCGCCGCCAGCAGCGACAGGTCCTTGGCGCTGATCGAGGGCAGCAGCTCGCGCACCCGTTCGGCCACAAAAGCGCTGTCGTCGAGGCTGGCAAAAATCACATGGAAATTCGCATGCGCTGCCACTGTGCTGACAGGATGGCCGGTGATCCGGGCCAGCCGCGCAGCAAAGTCGCTAACCGTCTGCCGGTCCGTTTCGCGCCGCGCGGGCGGCACTGAAGGCCCGAATTCGGAGACGATCCGCACCGGGCCGGCCCAGCGGCCCAGGCCGCCGGAAATCCCTGCGCCGCCGTATTCGTCAAAGAACGCCAGCGCCTCAAAGCTCTCGGCCAGATCCTCGGCGTCATAAGGCGTGTCCGGCCCGCCGCCATCGGTGCGCAGCAATCCGCGGGTCAGCAGGTCGCGCTGCAGGGCGTTGTAATAATAGGCCAGCTGGGCGCTGTCGGCGGAGGGTTTGTAGACAGCAGGCTCCAGCTTGGCAGGCCGGGCCTGCGGCACAAGCGACTCAGCCTGGTCGAAGGGCAGGCATGCCGATAGGCCCGCCAGCCCAAGCAGAGCAGCCCCGCTTTGAAAAGCTGTCTTATATGCTGGCGCCCAACCCACTCCGGTTAGTTTGGAACCGCGGTGCCGGCAGTGTCGCCAACCCCGTCGCGGCGCGCCTTGGCGGCAGCCAGCGTGTCGCGCAGCTCGGCTTCCATCTTCTGCAGGTCGGCCTCGGCAGCGGCGCGCTTGGCCTTGCCTTCATCGGCGATGCGCAGGCTGTCCTGAATGGTGCCAATCAGATCGGCATTGGCCTGTTTCACCGCCTCGATGTCAAACACGCCGCGCTCCATCTCCTGGCGGATCATCTCGTTGGACTGGCGCAGGTTGGCGGCGTTGGATTTCAAGAGCTCGTTGGTCAGGTCATTGGCGTCCCGAACCGCGGCCGCCGCCTGGGCCGAGCGCTGGATGGTCAGCGCCTGCGCCAATTGCGTCTCCCACAGCGGCACGGTGTTCACCAGGGTCGAGTTGATCTTGGTCACCAGCGACTTGTCGTTCTCCTGCACCAGCCGGATTGAGGGCAGCGACTGCATGGTGACCTGGCGGGTGAGCTTCAGGTCATGCACCCGGCGTTCCAGATCATCGCGGGCAGCGCGCAGGTCACGCAGCTCCTGCGCCTTCATCACCTGATCTTCCTCAGGTGCGGCCTGCACTTCGGCCTCCTTGGCGGGGATTGCGGTGCCATCCAGTTCTGCCAGCTTCGCCTCGCCTGCAGCAATATAAAGCGCCAGTTCGTCATAGAAGCTCAGTGTCTTCTCATAGAGCATGTCGAGCGACTTGATATCTTTCAGCAGCGTGTGCTCGTGGCCCAGCAGGTCATCGGTGATCCTGTCGATCTGCCCCTGCACGGTTTCATAGCGCGCCGTGAACTTGGCAAAAGGCGCGGCCTTGCCCAGGAGCCTCTCCCAGAACGTCGGCTTGCGGCGCACGTCCAGCTCCGACACAGAAAAGCCGCGGATCGTCGTCACGATGTTGCGCAAGGAGTCACCCGCAGGCCCCACATCCTTATTGCGCACATCCGAGAGCATCGCCTGACTGATGGTCTGCAATTCGCTTTGCGCGGCCGAGCCGAAATGGATGATTGAATTGGTATCGGCCATATCGATCTGATCCATCCGCACCCGGATCGCTTCGCTTGCCTGCGCATCGGCCTGCTCCAGCGGCTGCACCTCGGCCACGGGTTCCGGGAGTTCGATGGCCGTGACTTCCTGTACCAGGGCTTCGGCTGCAGCGGCTTTTTGTTGAATGGCTTCAGACATGAACGGCTTCCTCACTAATCAGTTTTGGTCCAGATGGACCCCTTCGCGCTGCAGCCGGTCGCGCAGCACATCAATTTCAATGGTCAGATCCGCGCGGTCCTCGACCAGCATCTTGCGGGTGCGCGCGGCAAAGTTCTGTTCCAGATCGTCCAGCAGCGCCAAATAGTCGGCGCGGGCCTGGGCGTCCTGGCTGCGGGCATAGATATCTGCGAATTTCACTGTCGCATCGCGGGCGCCCTGCAGATAGACCGTCAGGTACTTGCGCGCTGCTGTCAGGTCGCGCGGGTCTTCCTCGACGGTGCGGAACAGGTCGCGGGCCACGGCCTGGAACTGCTCTACCCGGGCTTCGACCTTGCGGTCGCGGGCGCGCAGGGCGGCGTCCTTCATCGCGGCGAGGCTCTCTTCGGCCTCATCCACGGCGCGCGCCACGCGGGATTGCTGGAATTCGTCGATGCCCTCGGCGCCCTTGTCCTGCAGCGGGTCGATGCCAAAGGCGGCAATATGCAGGCCCGCGGTCGCCGCTGCATAGATGGCGGCGATCAGAATGCCGGGTTCAGCCTTCCACGCGGCAAGCGCAGCACCGGTGCCTGCCAGCACAGCCGCCAGGATCTTGCGGGGCAGGGCGGGTTTGCGGGCCACTTTGCGGGCATCGAAAGCGGCCTGCGCCTTGAGGCCTTCGCGCAGCAAAAAGGCGCCGCCGGTCCAAAATCCGGCGCCGACCAGCCCCAATGCGAGGCCAGCTGCGCCGTCATTCAGGGAAAGCAATGTCAGGATGGCAGGGGGCACGAACATCAGGTTCGCGCGCACACCCACCGGGTCGACCTGGGCATTGCGGAAGGATTGCGCGGGCGCTTCGCTCTGCCCGTCCGCTTTCCCATCCGGGCTGTATTTGCCGCTGAAACGCTGTGCCATGCGGTTAGCCTCCCACAATCCAGCCGGTGCTGAGTCCCAGCATCAGGATCAAAAGGGCGGCATAGGCAATTTTCTGCACGCGAGCTCCCCCACACGGCCAGCGAAGATTAACTGATTGGAAATCTAGGGGATAGCCGACGGTCTTGCTAGGGGGAAGTCTTGCGTAAATGCCTCAGCGGCGGGGATTCTTGCCAATCGGGCGCTTGCCGGTGCCGCGTTGGCCGGGGCGTTCCCCGCGCGGGGCTGCGCCTTTGCCTGCAGGCTTGCCGGGGGTGCCCTGACCCTTTGCGCCAGGCCTTCCGCCGGGTTTGCCCGCTGGTTTGCCGCCCGGGTTGCCGGTGCGGGAGCGGGTCGGGCGCGCAGGCTTTTCTTCTTCAGGCTCCAGTCCCAGCTGGTCCCGCACCACGCGCGGGCGGAGTTCCTCAACCTCACCCGGTTTCAGATCGCCCAGCTGAAACGGCCCGTAGGACACCCGCAGCAGGCGGTTCACATTGAACCCGATATCCTCCATCGCCCGGCGGATCTCGCGGTTCTTGCCTTCGCGCAGGCCCACGGTGACCCAGGCATTTGCGCCTTGCTGGCGGTCCAGCGATACGGTCATCGGCTGAAAGCGTTCGCCCTCGATGACCAGTCCCTTGCGCAGCGGCGCAAAATCCTCATCTTTGGGGCGCCCATTGATCCGCACCCGGTAGCGGCGCAGCCAGCCGGTGGCGGGCAACTCCAGCTTGCGCTTGATGCCGCCGTCGTTGGTCAGCAGCAGCAGGCCTTCGGAGTTGAGGTCAAGCCGCCCCACGGTCATCACCCGCGGCATCTCTTCGGGCAGCTCGTCAAAGATCGTCGTGCGGCCCTTCTCGTCGCTGTTGGTGGTCACCAGCCCCGAGGGCTTGTGATACAGCCACATCCGCGGCGCCTCGGCCTCGGGCAGGGGCTGGCCATCCACCAGAATCCGGTCCTTGGCGGTCACGTTCAGCGCCGGGCTGTCGATCTTCTTGCCGTTCACCGAAACCCGGCCTTCGCCGATCATGCGCTCGGCCTCGCGGCGCGAGGCAACGCCTGCGCGCGACAGCACCTTGGCGATACGGTCGCCTTCAGGTGCTGCACCCGTCTCGGGTTTGGCCGCCGCGGTGCGGGGCTGGGGTTTCGGACCGGGTTTGCCTTTGGGGGATGCGGGTGTTTTGCTCATGGGGCTGCCATAGAGCATTCCGCCGCCTTGCGAAAGCGCGCAATCGCAGGCAGGAAAGAGCATGGCTTTCAAATCGCATATGGACAAGGCGCTGGTACAGGCGCGGCTGGCAGCGGAGCGCGGCGAGGTTCCCGTGGGCGCGGTCTTAATCGCGCCGGACGGGCAGGTGGCTGCCGCCGCGGGCAACCGCACGCGCGAATTGAATGACCCGACCGCCCATGCCGAGATGCTGGTGATCCGCGAAGCCTGCACGGCCTTGGGAAGCGAACGGCTCACAGGCCATGATCTCTATGTGACGCTGGAACCCTGCGCCATGTGCGCCGCGGCCATCGCCGCCGCCCGCATACGCCGCGTCTACTACGGCGCCTCCGATCCCAAGTCCGGCGGAGTGGCGCATGGCGCCTGTGTGTTCTCCCATCCGCAGGCGCACCACGCACCCGAGGTTTATGAGGGTATCGCCGAAGCGGAAGCGGCAGTGCTGCTCAAGGATTTCTTTGCCGCGAAACGCTGACCCTGCCGGGGGTGACGTGCCGTCGGTTTTCTTGAGTATTGCATTGTTAGGTCAAGTGTCCTAATCGTCTATTAGGTCAATCGTCCTAAAGGTGAAAATGCATCAGCCAGCGACCAAAGACCGGATCGCCGAAGCAGCGGACCAGCTGTTTTATGAACGCGGATTCGAGGCGACGTCCTTTGCGGACATCGCTGCAGCCGTGGGCATATCGCGCGGGAATTTCTATTATCATTTCAAGAGCAAGGACGAGATTCTTGAAGCGGTGATCACCCGCCGTTTGGGCAACACGCGTGCCATGCTGCAGGACTGGCAGGCGCAGGGCGGAACCCCGGTTGAACGGATCACCTGCTTCATCCGTATCCTGATTGCCAACCAGGCCAAGATCACCCTTTTCGGCTGCCCGGTTGGCACGCTGGTCTCAGAGCTGGCCAAGCTCGATCACGGCGCGCAAGGGCAAGCCAATGCCATTTTCACCCTGTTCCGCGACTGGCTTTGCCGTCAGTTCCAGGAGCTGGGCTGCGGCACCCGCTCGGATGCACTGGCAATGCATCTCTTGGCCCGCAGCCAGGGGGCGGCCTCTCTGGCCCAGGCGTTCAAGGATCCGGAATTCATCAACAGCGAAGTTCAGCAGATGCAGGACTGGCTCGCGGCCCAGGTGCCCGCGGCGGCTTGTAGCTGACACGCATCAAAGGAGACGTGCATGTATTTCATTTTGCTCACATTTGCAGCGCAAAAAGAGCGCCTGGCGGAGTATCTTGAAGGCCACAAGGCCTGGCTGCAGCAGGGGTTCGAGGACGGTGTGTTCCTTGCCGCCGGGTCGATGACCGATGGCGAGGGCGGTGCAATCCTTGCGGTCGGTGAAAGCGAAGACGCCCTGTTTGCGCGGGTGGCTCAGGACCCGTTTGTGTCCGGCGGTGTGGTGGAACCGGAGGTCATCGGCGTGGCGCCAACCATGATGGACCCGCGCCTCGACTTTCTGCGGGCAGGGGAATGAGCCGCTTGTTCACCGCACCCGACGGTCAGTCCCGTTGTGCCTGGGCCGGCTCGGCGCCGGATTTCCTGCGCTATCACGATGAGGAATGGGGCTATCCGGTCGGTGACGATATCCGGCTGTTTGAAAAGGTCTGCCTGGAGAGCTTTCAGTCCGGTCTTAGCTGGCGCACTATCCTGGACAAGCGCGAGAACTTCCGCGCCGCCTTTGCCGGGTTTGATTTCAATCAAATGGCCAAGTTCGGCGCAGCGGATGTGGAGCGCTTGTTGCAGGACAAGGGCATCATCCGCCACCGCGGCAAGATCGAAGCGGTGATCAACAACGCGGGCCGTGCGCAGGAACTGGTTGCAGAAGCAGGCTCTCTGGCGGCGTTTTTCTGGAGCTTCCAGCCTAGGCCCGAGGATCTGCCGGAGCCGCAGACGGCTTCCACCAGCCCCGAATCCGTGGCGCTGTCCAAGGCGCTGAAGAAGCGCGGCTGGAAATTTGTCGGTCCCACCACGGCCTTTGCTTTCATGCAGGCAATGGGGCTGATCAACGACCACGCCCATGGCTGCATCTGCCGTGAGCGGGCTGCTGCCGCTCGGGAGGCCTTTACGCCGCCCGCTCTGAAGGCGGCTGTTTGACGGGACAGCGCCGGGCCGTCAGGTCCGGCGCTTGGCCCAACGGGCGCGGATCTGCAACGCAGAACCGGCGGCGGGCGGGAGGACCCGGCCGCCGCCTGAAACCCGGTCAGAGCTCGATTGCCTTCATCACTTCGGGCTCGATCACTTCAACCCCTGGCAGCCCGTCAATCAGATCCTGCGCCGACTGCTCCAGGATCGGGAAGCTCTTATAGTGGCAGGGAATAACCGTCTTGAAATTGAAGTAGCGCTTCGCCGCATAGGCTGTGGCCTTCATGTCCATGGTGAAATGCCCGCCCGCCGACAGGATGCCCGCGTCCGGTTTGTAGTAATCGCCCATCCACTCCATATCGGCCATGATGTCGGTGTCACCGGACAGATAGACCGTTTTCCCTTCTGCGCGGATCATGAAACCGATCTCGCTGCCGCCGGTGCGCAGGCCCTCGGGCGTCGAAAAGGTCGAACTGTGCGAGGCTGGCACCATCGACACGTTCACTCCATTTAAGTCAACCGTGCCGCCCTTGTTGAAGCCGACAGTTTCAATCCCTTCGGTCTCTGCCCACAGCCCCATCAGGTCGTACTGCCCCACAACCGGCACCCCCAGCCGTTTCGCCAGCGGCAGCACATCCACCACATGGTCGAAATGCACATGGGTCAGCAGGATGTGGGTGGCACCGGCAATTGCTGCATCATGCTGGTCCTCCGGCAGCACCGGATTGCCGGTCAGCCAGGGATCAACCAGCAGCACCTGGCCTTCGGTTTCAATGCGGAACGAGCCGTGGCCCAGCCAAATCACTTTCATCTCGAATTCTCCTCCCGTTGTGTTTGACCAAAGCCTATCAGGCCGGGGGTGAAAAGAAATGCGGACGTGCCGGCAATTTTCGCGCCCCGCATCAATGCAGGGCATCCGCCCCAAGCAGGCTTGCAGGCGCGGCGGCTCGGCGGTAAATGCCTATGCAACACGAGATGAGGGTTTCCATGTCGATTGACCAAAGCACCGCCGCCAAGGTGGCCAAACTGGCCCGGATCAAGGTCGAGGATGACGCGCTGCCGGCGCTGGCAGACGAGTTCAACAATATTCTGGGCTTCATCGAGCAGCTGAACGAGGTGGATGTCGATGGCGTCGAGCCGATGACCTCGGTCACCCCGCAGCGCCTCAAGCGCCGGGTGGATGAAGTCACCGACGGTGGCCAGCAGTCCAAAGTTCTGGCCAATGCGCCGGATGCCCGCGAAGGCTTCTTCGCAGTGCCCAAAGTCGTGGAGTAAGAGACATGAGCGACCTGAACAAACTGGGCCTGGCCGAGGCCCGCGACGCGCTGCGCAAAGGCGACACCACTTCGGTGGAGCTGACCGAATCCTGCCTCAAGGCAATCGACGCGGCAGATGCGCTGAACGCCTTCGTGCACAAGACGCCCGAGCTTGCCATGGAACGCGCCAAGGCGGCGGACGAGCGCATCAAGGCGGGCGATGCCCCTTCCATGTGCGGCCTGCCGGTCGGCATCAAGGATCTGTTCTGCACCAAGGGCGTTGCCTCTCAAGCGGCCTCCGGCATCCTCGAAGGCTTCAAGCCCGAGTATGAATCCACCGTCAGTCAGAAACTGGCGGATGCGGGCTCGGTCATGCTGGGCAAGCTGAACATGGACGAATTCGCGATGGGCTCGTCCAACGAAACCTCGGTCTACGGCAACGCTGTCAGCCCCTGGCGCCGTGGCGGCGACGAAGCTGAAATCACCCCGGGCGGCTCCTCCGGCGGCTCCGCCTCTGCTGTCGCCGCCGACCTGTGCCTGGCAGCCACCGGCACCGACACCGGCGGCTCGATTCGCCAGCCGGCCGCCTTCACCGGCACTGTCGGCATCAAGCCCACCTACGGCCGCTGCTCGCGCTGGGGCATCGTCGCCTTTGCTTCCTCTCTGGACCAGGCCGGCCCGATGACCAAATCGGTGCGCGACGCTGCCATCATGCTCGAAGCCATGTGCGGCCATGACCCCAAGGATTCGACCTCTGCCGAATTGGCAGTGCCGGATTTCGAGGCGATGCTGACCGGCGACATCAAAGGCAAGAAAATCGGTATTCCGAAAGAATACCGCATGGACGGCATGCCGGGCGAAATCGAGAAGCTCTGGGCCGATGGCGCCGAGATGCTGAAGGCCGCCGGTGCCGAGATCGTCGACATTTCGCTGCCGCACACAAAGTATGCGCTGCCCGCCTACTACGTGATTGCCCCGGCTGAGGCCTCCTCGAACCTGGCCCGCTATGATGGCGTCCGCTACGGCCACCGCGCCGCGCTGGAGGCAGGCGACGGCATCACCGAGATGTACGAAAAGACCCGCGCCGAAGGCTTCGGTCCCGAGGTGCAGCGCCGTGTCATGATCGGCACCTATGTGCTGTCGGCTGGCTTCTATGACGCCTATTACAACCGCGCCCGCCGCGTCCGCACCCTGATCAAGAAGGACTTCGAGGACGTCTTTGCCGCCGGTGTCGACGCCATCCTGACCCCGGCCACCCCCTCAGCGGCCTTTGGCCTGGGCGAGATGACCGAGGCGGATCCGGTGCAGATGTATCTGAACGACGTCTTCACCGTGACCGTGAACCTGGCGGGGCTGCCCGGCATCGCAGTGCCTGCGGGCCTGGATGGCCAGGGCCTGCCGCTGGGCCTGCAGCTGATCGGCAAGCCGTGGGAAGAGGGCGACCTGCTGAACACCGCTTATGCGCTCGAGAATGCAGCCGGCTTTGTAGCCAAGCCGCAGCAATGGTGGTAAACCTCTGCTTAAGAAATTGAGCAGAGCTGACAGGTACCCCATGCGCGTCTTCGCATCTTATGCCGCCGCAGGCAGCCTTCTGGTTATGGCTGCCTGTTCTCCGCAAGTTCCCGACAGCGCCGCAGGCGTTGGCATTGACGGCGATCCTTTTGCGCCGCCGCCTGCTGCCGGCACCACCATCACCGGCGCGCCGCTTGTGCCTCCGGCGCGGGTCTCCACCGAACCGTACCAGGTCACACCGGCACCGCGCAGCCCGGGTTCCGTATCAGCGGTCGGCACGCTTGCAACGCCAGCAACTGCGGCGGCAAGGCCCTCATACCTCACCGAGGATGACATCGCCCGCGAGGCCGCCGCCGCCCTGGCGGCCTCCGAGGCCAATTCCGGTGTTGCGCCGCTGGAGGCGAGCCCGTCCAATCCGGCGCCGCAGCTGGTCGGCAATCCCAGCATTTCCGATGAAAACGACTTCCAGGCGGTTTCCTCCCGCCAGTCGATCGAAAGCGATGCCGCCCGCCTGCAGCGCCAGAAAGCGCAGTACCAGCAGGTGCAGCCGGTGGCCGTGCCGCAGCGCACCGGCGAGGGCAGCCCCAACATCGTCCGCTATGCGCTCAGCACCAGCAACCCCAAGGGCGTGCGCATCTACAGCCGCTCGGGCATCAACCTCAAAGCGCGCAGCCAGCGCAATTGCGCTGAGTTCGCTTCGCCTGATCAGGCCCAGGTGGCTTTCCTCGAGCAAGGCGGCCCGCAGCGCGACCGCAAGGCGCTGGACCCGGATGGCGACGGCTTTGCCTGCGGCTGGGACCCGGCCCCCTACCGGCTGGCCATCCAGAACTGATGGCCGCTGGCCGGCAGACCGCTGAACAGCCGGGCGCCTTATGGCACCCCAGCCCGAATTCCGGGCCCCGCAGGGATGGCCTGGCGCCGTCCCTGATTGTCCTGCACTACACGGCGATGCAGAGTGCTGCAGCCGCCCTGGACCGGCTGTGTGATCCGGCGGCGGAAGTCTCGGCCCATTACCTGATCGGAGCGGACGGCACGATCTGGCAGATGGTGGCTGAGGAGAGCCGCGCCTGGCACGCCGGAGCAGGCGAATGGAAGGGCCGGGAGGATATCAACTCCCGTTCCATCGGCATCGAGCTCGACAACTCCGGCACCCACCCCTTCAGCGCGCCGCAAATGGCCGCTCTTGAAGACCTGATGCGCGGCATCATGCAGCGCTGGAGCATCGCGCCGTCAGGCGTCATCGGCCACTCCTGCATGGCGCCGGGGCGGAAGTCGGATCCAGGCCCGCGCTTTGACTGGGCGCGGCTGGCCAGGCAAGGGCTGGCAACTGCTGCAGGCACCAAAGGAACGCTGCACAGGCCGTCAGCAGAGCAGTTCCGGGAAGCGGCTTGCAAGGCAGGTTTCACGGCACCCGCAGACGACGAAACGCTGCTTGAGGCCGTCCGCCTCCGGTTCCGTCCCTGGGCGCACGGCCCGCTGACCGCCGAAGATATCCAGGCGTTGGCCTGATGGGCCGAAGCTGCGGCTTCTTTCTGGTCTCCAATACTCCGGGGTGAATTGGCCGCAAGGCCAAGAGGGGCAGCGCCCCGTCCTCAAACAATCCGCTTGACGCCGCAGGCCATTGTTCCTACGCCTCCCTCGCGCAGAAGGCTGGATGGCCGCCGGCGCGGGGAGACCCGCGCGGGAGGAAAGTCCGGACTCCATGAAGCAGCGGTGCCGGGTAACGCCCGGGCGGGGGAACCCGACGGAAAGCGCCACAGAAAACAGACCGCCAGCCTCCGGGCTGGTAAGGGTGAAACGGTGGGGTAAGAGCCCACCGCGCCGCTGGCAACAGGGGCGGCACGGCAAGCCCCACCGGGAGCAATGCCAAATAGGGTCCCCGCGCGGGCAGGTTCCGGTACGCCGGAAGACCGCCGCTAGGTTCGCTTCAGCCGAGAGGGACCGGGTTGGCAGCTTGAGCGGCGCAGCAATGCGCCGCCTAGATGAATGGCCGTCGAGCCCTGCCTTACGGGGCAGGGGGGACAGGATCCGGCTTACAGGCCTTCTGCGCATTTTACCGGCTCATAGGCGGTGGCCGGTCCGGGAATGCCCTTCAGATCGAACACACCGGCCTTTTGCAGGCCCGCACCGATTGCCCGGGCCGTTGCTTCGCAAACCAGGATCTGCCCGCTGCCTGCCTTGTCGCACAGCCTTGCCGCCAAATTCGGAGCGGCGCCAATAGCCGCATAGTCCAGCCGCCCTTCGAAACCGATCTGGCCAAGTGTCGCCTCGCCGGTCGCAATCCCGATCCCCAGGCCGATCCGGCTGCTGCCGGTTTGGAATGGTCTCACGGCATCCGGAAAGGCTTCCTGCATCTGCTGCGCCAGCGTCAGCGCTTGCCCGGCCGGGTCCTCGCAGGGCAGCGGCGCATTGAACAGCACCAGTAGGCCGTCGCCCAGGAACCGTTCAAGCGTGCCGCCGGCGTCTTCTATCAGCGGCCCGGCGGCCTGGTGAAAGGCGTTGAGCGCGGCAATCACCTGTTCCGGAGCAACAGTGCTGGCAAAGGCGGTAAAGCCGCGCAGATCCGCAAACAGAACCGTCACGGTGCGGCGCCGGCTGTTCAGCAGCGTGCTGCCGCTGCCCGCATTCACGATCATCGCCGCCACCGGCTCGGGCAGGAACCGGCGCAGCCGGTTGGTCCGCTCCAGTTCCGCGACCTGATGCGCCACCTTGCGCTCCAGCTGGCTGTTCCAGGACTGCAGCTCCTCCTTCTGCGCGTTGACCTCCTCGTAAAGCGCGCCCAGTTCCCGGCTCATGCTGTTCACATTCCGTGCCAGCCCGCCGAATTCATCCCGGTTCGGCACCGCCGCCCGGGCGGTGAACCTGCCTGAGGCGACCGCATTCAGAGTGCGCCCGATCTGCTCCACCGGCCAAAGCACGGAGGAAGAAATCGCATAACCGGCCAGCAGCGACAGCAGCACGGCTGCCGCGCTTGCCCCGATGACCAGGGTGCGGGCGCGCACGTAGGCCCGGGCGGTCTCCTGCGCGCGCTGGTTCATCCTCGCTTCGATGTCCTTGGCGATTGTATAGGCATCGCGCTGCAGTCTCAGCACGAGCGGGGTGAACTGCTTCTCGACGATCTCCGCGACAGCGGCAGCATCCCGGGACTGGCGCGCCTTGAAAAGGGCAAAGGTGACCGGGCGCAGGCGCTTTGCAGTCTCCTGCAAACCGGAAAGCCGGTGATCCCTGGGCAGTTTCTGCCGTTCGACCTGCACTGCGTAGCGGCCGATGATCACCATAAGGTCATTGACTTCGTTCAGGGTCTGGGCCGACGGCAGCCCCATGCGGTCAGGGGTTTCGGACTTGCTGGCCATGGCAAACAGCAGGGCGTCGCCGGCGCTTTGATAGAAACGGTTATAGGCTGCGATCTGCTGCTGATCGCGGATCAGCTGCCGGGTCCGTTCGTTTGCCTGCAGCAGCGCTTGCAGTCCCAGAAGCGCAAGCGCAATCACCAGGCCGGTTCCGGTCAGAAAGGCGATCAGCAGCTTGTGCCGCAGCGAGACCGCCAGCCCGGCGACCGCGCGCACCAGGAGATTCGGCTGCTGCTCAGTGTTGCTGGATTCCCCGTGCTCAGGCATCGGAAGGGCCTTCGGCTGTGGCGCGGCTGGTCAGCTATTGAAATGGGGCAAACCTGCAGCAAAGCTACGAATTCCCGCCTCCCAAGCGGAAAGGCTGCAGAAAACTCCGGTTCTGCCGTGCAGTGCGGCAGAATTGGCCGTCCGGAGCCGCTTCCAAGCGATTCAGCTGTTGACTTGGGGCGCAGGGCGGGTAAAAGCCGGGCTTCAGATAGGAATTTACCGAGAGGCCCCTGCCTTTTCGGACGCAGGAGAAGCACCATGGCGAAGCCGACCACCATCAAGATCCGCCTGAACTCGAGCGCGGGCACCGGCCACTTCTATGTGACCAAGAAAAACGCACGCACCATGACCGAGAAGATGGTTGTGCGGAAGTACGACCCGGTTGTGCGCAAGCACGTCGAGTACAAAGAAGGCAAAATCAAGTAAGCCTTGCTTTCGGTACTGATTTTGAAACGGGTCGCGCCAGCCGCGGCCCGTTTTCTTTTGCAGCACCGGAACCCGCGGCCGCGCATTTTGCAATCGATTAAAATGCGGGTGGGTTTCCCGCACCCCTGAACCGGCCGGGGCACTTTTGTGCCGCAATTCCCGCTTACGCTGTCACCCGTGGGTTAAAGAACATATGGGTGGATGTGCTGTGAGAGTCTTTTTGTTTGCGGCAGTGATAGCCGCAGCCGGGGCACCGGTTTCAAGTTCCTTTGATGTTGGAGCGGCAGTCCCGCCGCCGCCCGTTGTGGCGGCAGGACCTTTGCAGGTTCCGGAAAGCGCACCGGCGCCGGCTGCCGCGGCTGAGCCTGCGGGCCGTGCAGTGGTTGACAAGATCGTGCAGCTTCAAGGGCGCGAACTGACCCTGAGCCTGGTCCGCTCCGGCAGCGCCGGGATGGCGGTGCTGAGCGTTCCGGAAAACAGCGTCGTTCCCAGCCTCCCGGATATTCCCGATGCCGAATTTCTTGATCTGGTGACCGCTGCCTCCGGCTGCCGCCCGGACGGCGAAGTGCGGGAGGTGTCCAGCCGCCGCGGCACAATTGCCATTTCCGCCGGTTTGGATTGCACTGGGGCCGGCTCCTGAGCACCGGCGCAGCGCTTTGCCTGAGCCTTAGGCCCGCCACTCCGCCACTGTGAGGACCGGCTGCATGCCCATCCCCTGCATCAGCGCCGCAGAGGCGGTGTTGAAGGGGGCATAGGAGGCCGCAACCACCGTGGCGCCTGCGTCCAGCGCCCGTGCTTTCATGGCCTCCAGCAGCGCCTTGCCAACGCCCATGCGCCGCCAGGCCTCGGTCACCGAGATATGGTGCAGCATCGCGCGTGTCTCCGCCGCGCGGACCGGCAGGGCGGGGCGGTCCTGCAGTTCATAGATGACATAGCCCAGGAGGCTCCCTTGGGGGCTCTCAGCGGCCAGGGCAAAGACGTTATCCTCCTTCAGCCATTCCTGCAGCCAGTCTGCCAGCTCTGCGCTGCCGGGCTCCGGAATATGGCGCTCAGGCTGATAGGCGGCATGCAAGGCGTGCAGGTCCTGCAGCAGCGGCAGCAGGCGCTCGGCTTCCGAGGCGGGAATTTTGATGATCTTCACGGGGTAATCCTTCTTATTATTGTTGTTCAAAAAGAAAAGGGGCGGATCGTTGTGATCCGCCCCGCTGTCTTTGGAATGTGGTTCGCGCTTATTCGCGGTTTCCAAGCAACTGGAGCAGCATCATGAACATGTTGATGAAGTCCAGGTAGAGGCTGAGGGCGCCCATGATTGCGGACTTGGCCAGCCACTCCTGATCGCCTGCATGGGCCATCTGGAGGTAGTCGTTCTTGATCCGCTGGGTGTCATAGGCGGTCAGGCCGGCAAAGATCAGAACACCGATCACCGAGATCGCAAAGGCCATGGCCGAGGAGGCCAGGAAGATGTTGACGATCGAGGCCACGATCAGGCCGATCAGGCCCATGATCAGGAAGGAGCCCATGCCGCTCAGGTCTTTCTTGGTGGTGTAGCCCACCAGCGACAGGCCTGCAAAGGCGATGGAGGTGATCAGGAACACCTGCACGATGCTTTCGCCGGTGAAAACCAGGAAGATCGAGCTGATCGACAGGCCCATCACGGTGGCGAAGACGTAGAACAGTAGCTGCACGCCGGCCGCCGACATGCGGTTTGCGGCGGCGCCGATGCCAAAGATGAAGGCCAGAGGAGCAAACATGATGACCCACTTCAGCGGCGAGGCATACAGCGCATAACCGACGTTGGTCAGGTATTTGTCAGCGCTCAGCTGCGCCACGGCATTGGCCGGGTCCGAAGTGACTGCCAGCCCGGCAATTGCCCAAGCCGCAAGAAAGGTAATGAACGTGCCTGCCGACATGGTGGCATAGACTTTGTTCATATGGGCGCGCAGGCCCTCATCAATCTGCGCGGCGCGGGCGCCGGCGGCAGACCGGATGGTGTCGAATTGTGCCATCTGCAATGGTCTCCGTAATCTACTCCCTATCTGCCGGCGCGCGAACAGAGCCGCGGCAGGCAGCTTTCCCGGTAAATATCGGGGGAAGTGCGCCGCGGTTCAAGTATTTCAGGTCAGAATTGCATGAAAAAAACAAGCAAACGGGCCGCATTTTTGCGGCCCGTTCCGAAGAGTGGCCTTTGCTGGCCGGCTGCAGGTTCAGCAGCTCCAGTGATCCGGCGCGCTCCAGACGCCGCGGCGGGCTTCTGCCTCGGCTTCTGCGCGGGTCACGCCAATGTCTTCCAGCGCACGCGCGTCCAGTTTGGCCAGCTGGCGGCGCTGGCGCCATGCATCCAGGTGCAGGCCGAGGCGGGCGCCCAGGGTCAGCTGCGGCTTTGCCGGGGTGCAACGGGCGGAGCGGGAGGAAGTCAGGTAGGTCATGGCGTGGTTCCTTCAGTTAAGTTTGTGATGGTTCCCTTTCGGGTGATCAATTGTGTTGATGTATATGGCAGCCTGTGGCATATTTTAAAAACGAATGTTTTTGATAGAACTCATCAGGTGTTGTGATGGTTAGAAATCTTGATATCACCACGCTCCGCTCTTTTGTGGCGGTGGCGGATCATGGCGGGGTGACCCGTGCGGCAGGATTCCTGCATCTCACCCAGTCGGCGGTCTCGATGCAGTTGAAACGGCTGGAGGAGCTGTTGGGGCTGGATCTGCTGGACCGCTCCGGGCGGACCATTGCGCTGACGGCGTCAGGCGAGCAGCTCTTGGCCTATGCGCGCCGCATGGTGGCAATGAACGACGAGGTAATCGCCCGGCTCACTGACCAGGCCTTTGAGGGCGAGGTGATCCTGGGGGTGCCGCATGACGTGGTGCATCCGGTGATCCCGCAGGTGATGCAGCGCTTCAATGCCAGCTACCCGCGGGTGAACGTCAATCTCTGCACCTCCAACACCCGCGAGCTGAAGGCGGAGTTCGCGCGCGGCAAAATGGACCTGATTCTGACCACCGAGACCGGGGCGGGCGAGGGCAGCGAGACCATCCACCAGATGCCGTTGCGCTGGGTCGGCGCAGTGAACGGTTCCGCCTGGCGGCAGCGGCCGCTGCGGCTGGGGTTCTGCCGCAAGTGTATCTTCCGCACCGAGGCCACGGCGGCGCTGGATGCCGAAGGCGCCGCATGGGAAATGGCTTTGGACAGTGATTCCGACCGGACGGTAGAGGCAACCGTCAGTGCCGATCTGGCTGTCGGTGTGCTGCTTGAAGGCACCCAGCCGCCGCATCAGGAACTGATCGATCACGGCGGTGCCCTGCCGGAGCTGCCGGTACAGCACATCAACCTCTATGGCGGCGAGAAGGTGCGGGCGCCCTTTGTCGAGGAGCTGGCCGCGCTCATCCGCCAGGGGTTTTCGGCAATGCGCCCGGTGCCGTTGCGGGCCGCCAGCTGAGCGGCCGGCACCCCGCCTGCCGCCGGTCTTGTCAAAGAGAGGGGGCAGGCGCGATACAAATGCGCGCCGATCTTCAAATGCGCCGGATGCAGGCGGGAGCACGTCAGAGAAGGGCCTGTCCTGCTGCTGTCCTCAGCCGGCGCTGCCCATGGTAATTACTACCTTGCCGGTGGATTTGCGGTTGCGCAGCAGATCCAGCCCTTCCGCTGCGCGTTCCAGCGGCAGGCTGTGGCTGATATGCGGCTTGATGCGGCCTTCGCCATGCCAGGCAAACAGTGTCTCAAACGAGCGGCGCACTGCTTCGGGCCTGAATTTCATGTAACCCCCCAAATAGAAGCCGATCACTGTCAGGTTCTTGACCAGCAAATGGTTCGCCGGGATCTGCGGAACGTCTCCGCCGGCAAAGCCGACTGGCAGCAGCCGC
>JBFOLS010000562.1:0-6765 GCA_040830225.1 Leisingera sp. | reverse complement strand
TGACGTCGCCAACAACATGGGGCCCGCAGTGGGCGCCAATGCGCTGACCATGGGCGGCGCCATCGTGATTGCCGCCGTTTGCGAAAGCGCAGGCGCGCTGCTGGCGGGCGGCGATGTGGTTTCGACCATTTCCAAAGGCATCATCGACCCCGCCGCTGTTTCCACCAGCAGCGTGTTCATCTGGGCGATGATGGCGGCGCTGATCTCCTCGGCGCTCTGGGTGAACCTGGCAACCTGGGTCGGCGCGCCGGTTTCAACCACTCATTCGGTGGTCGGGGGCGTTCTGGGCGCCGGGGTGGCCGCCGCGGGCACCGCAGCGGTGAACTGGCCGACCATGGGCAAGATCGCCGCCAGCTGGGTGATCTCGCCGGTGCTGGGCGGCATCATCGCTGCGCTGTTCCTGGCCTTCATCAAGGCCAAGATCATCTACCAGGACGACAAAATCGCCGCTGCACGGCGCTGGGTGCCGGTGCTGGTCGGCATCATGGCGGGGGCCTTTGGCGCCTATCTGGCCCTCAAGGGCCTGAAGAAGATCATCAAGATCGACCTGCAGACCGCGCTGCTGATCGGTGCCGCTGCCGGTGCGCTGGCCTATGTCATCACCGCGCCGCTGATCAAGCGGCAGTCCGAGGGCATGGAAAACCGCAACAAGTCGCTGAAGGCGCTGTTCGGCCTGCCGCTGGTGATCTCCGCAGGCCTCTTGTCCTTTGCCCATGGCGCCAATGACGTTGCCAACGCGGTCGGCCCGCTGGCCGCCATCGTGCATGCCACCGAATTCGGCGACTTTGCCTCCAAGGTTGCCATCCCGACCTGGGTGATGGTGATCGGCGCCTTCGGCATCTCCTTCGGCCTGTTCCTGTTCGGCCCCAAGCTGATCCGCATGGTCGGCAGCCAGATCACCAAGCTGAACCCGATGCGCGCCTACTGCGTGTCGCTGTCGGCAGCTATCACCGTGATCGTCGCCAGCTGGCTGGGCCTGCCGGTCTCCTCCACCCATATCGCAGTGGGCGCGGTGTTCGGTGTCGGCTTCTTCCGCGAGTGGCACATGGAGCGCCGCCTGAAGAAATCCGCCGAGGGCCGTCCCGAGACCAAGCGCATTGCACCGGAGGAACGCCGCCGCCGCAAGCTGGTCCGCCGCAGCCACTTCATGACCATCGTGGCGGCCTGGGTGATCACCGTCCCCGCCGCCGCCCTGCTGTCGGCCGTTATCTACCTGCTGCTCAACACCTTTGTGAGCTGAGCCGTTCCGTAAAAGATGCAAAAGCCCCCGCACCATCCGGCTGCGGGGGCTTTTTCTTTTGCGGTTCAGAATTTTTCGACCCATGGCCGCAGCACCAGCTCATCGCTCCAGGCCGACCGGTGCTGATTGATGAGATGCATGTATTCCTGCGCAATCGCATCCGGGTCGAGCATGCTGTCCGGGTTGCCCGCTGCCTCCACCCGCTCAGGACGGGACGCATTGCGGATGCCGCCATCGATATTGACCCAGGCCACATGGATGCCTTTGGGATGCAGCTCCCGCGCCATCGCCTGCGCCAGGCCGCGCTGCGCAAATTTGCCCATCGCAAACGGCGCCGATTGGGCAAAGCCCTTCACGCCCGCCGAGGCGCCGGTGAACAGGATCGTCCCCAGCCGCCCCTCTGCGGGCTGCTGCGCCAGCATCCGCTTTGCCGCCGCCTGCCCCAAAAGAAAGGCGCCATGGGCGGTGACCTCCACCGCCTTGCGGACCGCTTCCGGGTCCAGTCCGGTCAGAGGTCCGCGCACCCGGGCTGAGGGGTTGTAGCAGGCCACCCGCAAATCACCCGGCAAGCCCTCAACGAGCTGGCTGATACCGTTTGCATCGGTGCCGTCCAGCTGGTGCAGCTCCGCGCCTGTTTCGGCGGCGAGTTCCTCCAGCTTGCCGGTGCCGCGCGCTGTTAGATGCAGCGCATAGCCCGCACCCGCCAGCACCCGGGCAAAGGAGGCCGACAGCCCCGCCCCTGCTCCCACGATCAGTGCAACCGGTTTTGATGATGTCTCTGCCATGCCGGGCCCTCCGCTGTTCTGACACAGGAAAGCTGGCGGCAAACCGGTCCCGTTTCAAGAGACGGCAGAGACAAGCCCCTGCGCTGCTGGCAGGCTCAGGCCGGTGCGGAAGCCGGCAGCCGGGCAAGCACCTCCGCCGCAGGCAGCACCGTGCCAAAGCCCGCATGCAGCGCCGAAAGCGTCACCTCCAGCACGTCTTCGGCATCCAGCATCCCGCCTTTGCGGGCAGGCATGTCGAAGGCGATCAGCGCATCCTCAACCACCTGTGTCGCAAACCCCAAATTGGCCGCCGAGCGCGCGGTTGAGTTGACGCAAAAGGCGGCTACCCCGCCTGCAATCACCAGGTTTTCAATTCCGGCCTCACGCAGATGCGCTTCCAGCCCGGTGCCGGTAAAGCCGGAGGAACCGGGCTTCCAGAACACCGGCTCGCCATCCGCCGGGATGGCGCATTCCATCGGCTGGCCGCTGGGCAGATCGCGGCGGAACTTGCTTTCCGGGCGCGGGTCGTCATGCATCACATGCACAACAGGCAGGCCGGCTGCGCGGAAACCTGCGACCAGATCTGCGATTTTCTCCTCTGCTTGCGGATTGGCCCGCTGACGGCCGGAAGCGGTCACATTGGCCATTTCCTGCTGCATGTCGACAATCAGCAAAGCTGTGCTCTGGTCCATGGAGGTTTCCTCGCATCTGAATACAGGCCCGAGAGTTGCAAACCTGTGCCGTCTCCGCCAGCGCAATCCTCTGTTCCGTTAGGTCCTTTGCCACCCGGCAGGCTGCAGACGCAAAGCGCCGGGCCCAAGGCCCGGCGCCACGCCCAACTGGCAAGGGTCATTCTATAGAATGATCTGCGCCGGGCGGGAGCACCCTGCCTGGCGCAGCGGCCGGAAACTCAGCCGCCCAGGCACCAGCGCATGATTGCCTTCTGCGCATGCAGACGGTTTTCCGCCTCGTCAAAGATCACCGACTGCGGACCGTCCATAACGGCGCTGGTGACTTCTTCCTCGCGGTGTGCCGGGAGGCAGTGCATGAACAGCGCATCCGGCTTGGCATGGGCCATGAGCTCATCATTCACCTGATAAGGGCGCAGCATGTTGTGGCGGCGTTCCTTTGAGGACTGGCTGTCATGCATGGAAACCCACGTGTCAGCCACCACCAGATCAGCACCTTCAACCGCTTTCGCGGCGTCGCGCTCAACCAGGATCTTGGAGCCGGCCTTGCGGGCAAGCCCCATGAATTCCTCTTCCGGATCCAGCTGCGCCGGGCCGGTGAAGGTCAGGTCAAAGCCGAACTGACCGGCGGCATGAATGAAAGAGGCGCAAACGTTATTGCCGTCGCCGGCCCAGACCACCTTTTTACCCTTGATCGAACCGCGGTGCTCTTCATAGGTCAGCACGTCCGCCATGATCTGGCAGGGGTGGGTGCGGTCGGTGAGGCCGTTGATCACCGGCACATCGGCATATTCCGCCATCTCGGTCAGCACGGTCTCGTCGAAGGTGCGGATCATGATCATATCCACATAGCGGCTGAGGACGCGGGCAGTGTCGGCGATGGTCTCGCCATGGCCCAGCTGCATGTCCTTGCCGCTCAGCACCATGGTCTGGCCGCCCATCTGGCGCACACCGACGTCAAAGGAGACGCGGGTCCGGGTCGAGGGGTTTTCAAAGATCAGCGCCACCATCCGGTCTTTCAGCGGCAGTTCATCGTCGAGCGCCGCCTTGGGACGGCCCAGCCGCGCCTGCTTGGTGGCGCCGGCCTGGTCAATAATGCTGCGCAGATCGGCAGGGTCGGTTTTGTGGATGTCGAGAAAATGGTTCATGACTGTGTCGCTTTTGGCTGACGGAAGCCGGGGGCGCCTGCCCCCGGACCCCCGGGAGTATTTCTACAAAGGTGAAGATCAGGCGGCTTCGATCTGGGCCGCGGTTTTTTCCAGCCGGCTGACGGCCTCGGCAATGTCCTCATCGGTGAGGGTCAGCGGCGGCAGCAGGCGGATCACGTTGTCCGCAGCCGGGACGGTGATCAGTTCGTTGTCATAGGCTGCATTGACAACATCGATGTTGACCGCTTTGCACTTGAGACCCAGCATCAGGCCCGAACCGCGCACCTCTTCGAAGACGCCCGGGTGATCGGCGATCAGCCCTTCCAGCTTCTGCCGCAGCAGGCCCGCCTTGCGGTTCACCTCCGCCAGGAACGCCGCATCCGCGACGTGGTCCATCACCGCGCAGCCGACCGCGCAGCCCAGCGGGTTGCCGCCATAGGTCGAGCCATGGGTGCCGGCTGTCATGCCGCTGGCGGCGTCCTCGGTGGCCAGCACCGCGCCCAGCGGGAAGCCGCCGCCGATGCCCTTGGCCACCATCATGATGTCAGGGCTGATGCCCGCCCATTCATGCGCAAACAGCTTGCCGGTCCGCCCGACGCCGCATTGCACCTCATCCAGGATCAGCAACAGGCCATGCTCGTCGCAGATGGCCCGCAGAGCTTTCAGCTCCGCGTCGGGCACCGGGCGGATACCGCCTTCGCCCTGCACCGGCTCGATCATGATCGCAGCGGTTTGATCCGAGATGGCATTGGTCACGCCATCCAGGTCGCCGAAGGTCAGATGCACAAAGCCCGGCAGCAGCGGGCCGAACCCCTTGGTCATCTTGTCGGAGCCAGCCGCCGCGATGCCCGCCGAGGACCGGCCGTGGAAGGAGCCGTCGAAGGTGATGATTTCCACCCGCTCCGGCTGGCCTTTGTCGTAGAAGTATTTCCGCGCCATCTTCACCGCCAGCTCGCAGGCCTCGGTGCCGGAGTTGGTAAAGAACACGGTGTCGGCAAAGGTGCTCTCCACCAGCTTGTCGGCCAGCGCCTGCTGCTGCGGGATCTGGTAGAGGTTGGAGACATGCCACAAGGCTTGCGCCTGCGAGGTCAGCGCCTCCACCAGCGCCGGATGGGCGTGGCCCAGCGCGTTCACCGCGATGCCCGAGCCCAGGTCCAGGAATCGGCGTCCGTCCGCCGTGGTCAGCCAGGCGCCTTCGCCTTTGACGAACTCAAGCGGTGCACGGTTGTAGGTCGGCAGAACGGACGGGATCATCAGGATCATCCTTTTGGTGGTGTGAAGCCAAAGCTGTGACGCAAGCCTGGCAATAGGTCAACGGATTTGGGAGGGAATGTGCCTGTCAAAGGCACAACAGATCAAAAGGCCGGTTACGCCAGGCGGCGTCGGCGTCGCGAATTGGTGATATAAGCGCGTTTGATCATGGAAAGGCTCCATAACGGAGGTTTTGCCGAAAGAAAACCCCTTCCGGCACCCTTTTGCCGCCATTTTGCCATTCCCGCTCCCCTGCTTCTTTCTGGTTGAAAATACTCCGGGGTGAATTGGCCGCAGGCCAAGAGGGGCAGCGCCCCGCCCCCTTGCCGGCAAAATACGGCAGCGGCCGAAGCCTTTCCCCTTGCATCCCGCGGCGGCTTGCCGCACCGCTTGGGCCATGAGCATCGCCCCCCCTCAGAACCCTGCCCTGGCCGCCGCCCTGATCCTGGCGGCAACAACCTTCATTGCTGCCACCACCCTTATGGCCAAGGCATTGGGGACAGATGTGCTGGGCGCGCCGCTGCATCCAATGCAGATCAGCCATGGGCGGTTTCTGTTTGCCTTTATGGGGATCTCCACCGCAGTGCTGATCCTGCGCCCGCGTTTCATCCGGCCGCATTGGGGCTATCACATCGGCCGCACCTCCTTTGGCTGGGCCGGCGTCACGCTGATGTTTGCCTCCGTCGCCTATATCCCGCTGGCCGATGCCACCGCGATCACCTTTTTAAACCCGGTCTTCGGCATGCTGCTGGCCATTCCGCTCCTGGGCGAGCGTGTCGGCCCCTGGCGCTGGGGGGCCGCGCTGATTGCCATGATCGGTGCAATGATCCTGCTGCGGCCCACCCCGGCCAGCTTCCAGCCCGCGGCGCTGCTGGCCCTGACCGCGGCGGCGGTGATGGGGATGGAGCTGATCTTCATCAAGAAACTGGCAGGCCGCGAAGCGCCCTTGCAGGTGCTGTGGTTCAACAACCTTCTGGGTCTGGCCATCGCCACCTGCGCGGTGCTGCCGGTCTGGCAGATGCCCTCCCCTGCGCAATGGGGCGCCCTGACTGCCCTGGGCCTGCTGATGGCCTGCGCCCAGGCTTGTTTCATCAACGGCATGGCACGGGCGGATGCGTCTTATGTGGCGCCCTTCAGCTATGCCACGCTGGTCTTTGCCGCGCTTTACGATTTCCTTGGCTTCGGTGCGGTGCCCGACGCGGTTACCGTCCTGGGCGCGGTGATCATCCTGGCAGGCGCCGCCATTCTCGCCTGGAGGGAGGGGCGGCAGAAGCCCCGGGCACGCCCCTCAGTGCCAGCCGCTAAATAGAATTCACGCAAAGTTTTTTTCGCCCGTACGCCCGGCAGCGACCGCTGCGTCGAAAACCGGCATTTTCCCCGTATCTTCCGCCGCCACCCTGATCCTCAGCAGAACAGGAGGGACAGATGCACGAGCGGCGGATACCTGATTGGCTGCGCCATGCGCCAGTGCCTTCAGTGCGGGATTTCGGCATTCTCGCCGGGCTTGAGGCTGTGGTGCGCGGCACGCTGATCTCAGTCTTCCCGCTGATCATGTACCGGGCGCTGGGAGATGCCGGCATAGTTTCGGCTTCTTACTTTGCGGTTGGCGTCTTGTCGCTGATTGCCGGGCTGATGGTGCCCGGGCTGGTCCGGCTGCTGCCGCGCCGCTGGGC
>JBFOLS010000561.1:0-4039 GCA_040830225.1 Leisingera sp. | reverse complement strand
GTCGCGGGCGTCAAACTGACCCGTCTGCCGCCGGTCGAGAACCAGCCGCAGCATCCGGTTGCATTCTACAAAGGGGGCTCCGCGCCGGAACCCGGCGAGATCCTCGAATTCACCATGGAAAACGGTGTCACCTACCGCGGCACCGTCAAAGAGGCGACGGCGGCCGGTGGTGAGGTGATGGCCGAATTCACCGATGGCCTGAAACCCGTTCCCGCTGAGGCTTCCTAAGCCTCTCCAACCCGCGCCCCAGGGCGCTTTTCTACCTCCTGAAAGGAACCCGATATGGGACATCAAACCGCCGCTGGGGCGTCTGTTGGCATTTCGCTGGCGGCCCCCGCAACCCATGACGTGACCGGCTTCGACGCCCTCACCTTCACGCCTGTTGGCGAGATCACCAACATCGGTGAATTCGGCAAGGAATTTGCCCTTGTGACCCACAACCCCCTGGCTTCCCGGGGCACCAAAAAGGGCAAAGGCAGCTTCAATAACGGCCAGCTCAATCCCAGCATGGCGCTGGATGACGGGGACGCGGGTCAGATTGCCATGGAAACCGCGCTGGACAGCGACGATCCCGCCTATTTCGCCGTCACCCTGCAGAGCGGCGCGATCTACTACATGGAAAGCCTGGTTATGGCGTTCAAGCCGAGCATCGGCGGCGTCGATGACGTGGTGAATGCGTCCAGCTCGCTGGAGATCACCGACAAGGCGATCCTGAAGAAAGCGGCACCGTAATCCGCTCCCCCTCCTCCTCCCGGTGGGGGCGGGTACCGGGCCGGGTGGAAGCTGGTTCACTCCTCCCGGCCCATTTGAACCACTGAACCAAAGGAAAAAAACATGGACTTCAACAAATTCGACACTGTCGCAGCCGCTGAAAAAGGCGCAGATTTTCACGTCATGTGCCCGGCCACTCAGCAGCCGCTCTTTGACAATTCCAAGAACCCTTATGAAGACAACGGCAAGCCCTGTACGGTGACGCTCCTCGGTTCAGAGGCTTCCGCAGTGCGTGCGGCGGCCCGTGAGGCGCAGAAGGCTAAGGCAGCAGCCAAGCCTGATGCTGATGGCGGCGATGACTTCGTGTCGTATGATGATCTGCACGACCAGATGGTGGAGAAGCTCATTCCCCTGGTTATCGGCTTCAAGAACATCCGCAACGGCAATAAGGCGGCCGCCAAGGAAGATGCGGCTTGGTTCTTCAATCTGACCCGCTTTAACGGCAAGGAAAATGAGCCCTCCTTCGCTGAGCAGGCAGTCAAGTTTGTCGGGTCGCGTGCCAGTTACCTGGGAAACGTCTCGACCGGCTGACGCTTTACGCCAGGCAGGCTGGCTTTCTGGCGGCTCGGCCCGCCGACTGGAAATCCAGCCGCTTGAAGCTGTGGCAGTGTGCCGGCTTAGATCTCTCGCTGCCTGATATCCGTGGTGTTGAATACCTGCTGGATATGATGGCGCCGGAAGGTTTGGGCTGGTGCCGCTTTGATCAGATGGGCGGTGCCGAGCCCGTCACCTGGTCGGAGATCGGCAGTTTCTCCCGGGAGGCTGGCCTTGGCCTAGAGCCATGGGAAGCCAAGCAGCTCCGGGCCATGAGCGCGGCCTACGTTCACGGCCTGGCGCGCGGGGGCGAACCTTTGAAGGTTTCCCCCGCGTTTGACGACCGGCCAGAGGAAGATCCCGGCGTGGCTCTGGAGCGCAAGCGTATTTCCGAGAGCCTCGAAAAGGCCCTCTCTCAGATGGCAGAATAGATCTGCCCTTTCACTGAAATCCCCGATCGAGAACCGCCAGGCGTCAGCCGGGCGGGTTTCTCCGCACAAGAGGTGCATTCATGTCAGCCATTGAAATCGGTGCTGTTAGGGCGTCTGCCTCGCTCGATTCCGCAGGGATCGGCACGGGTGTCAAAGATGCCCGGTCGCATCTGCGGCTTCTTCAGGGCGGGTTTCAGCAAACCAGCCGTGAAGCCCTGCGGGCTGCTGAAGCCACTGGACGTGCTTGGGATGAGGGGCTGTCTAAGTCCGCCAAGGCCGCAAAAAACCAGATTGAGGCCCTGACCGGCCTCGATCGCGCCAGCAAGGCGACCTCGGCCACCACTAAATCCTGGGTGGCTCAGCTCAATCGGCAGGCTCAATCTTTCGATCGCCTGCGCTCTTCTGTGGACCCGCTCTTTGCATCCACAAAGCAGTATGAGGCTGCGGTAGAGCAGGCGGAGCGCGCCGTCCGGACTGGCATCGTGTCCCAGGAAGAGGCCAACCGCGTCCTCGATAAGGCCGCTCAGAAATACCTAGGCTTGGTACCGGCCGCACAGCAGGCCGCAGAAGCGCAGAAGAAGGCCGAGCAGGCTACCAGAACGGCAAAAGAGGCCTACGAGCGCACCCGTGCCAGCCTCGACCCGCTCTATGCCTCCTCAAAGCAGTATGAATCCATTGTTGAGCAGATAAATGCCGCGGTGAAGGCCGGTGCCGTAACGCAAGCCGAAGCTTCCCTGGTGGTGGACAAGGCCGCGGCCCGGTACCTGGAAGCTGGGACAGCCGCTGCAACATACGGTGCAAGCGCCAAGGTCAGCACTTTTCAAACCGCCAATCTGGCCGCGCAGTTTAACGACATCGGCGTTATGCTTGCGGCCGGTCAAAGCCCGCTTCTGCTCGCTGTCCAGCAAGGTACACAGATCAGCCAGGTGCTGAACCAGATGGGCGGCAAGACCGACATTCTGCGCGGGCTGTCTGCTGGCTTTCTGTCGATGATCAACCCCGTCTCGCTGGCAACGATCGCAATCATTGCGGGCGGCGCCGCTCTGTTTCAATGGGGTGCTTCCGCGTTTGGCGCAGGCGAAGATGCTGACACCTTGAAAGAGCGGGTTGAAGATCTTGAGGCCGCCCTCTCGGATGTGGATAGGCAGTTGGAGCTGTCCGAAAAGAGCTTTGGAGATCTCCGGGCGGAGTTCTTTGGCACAGAAGAGGGGATCCGCTCGCTGATCGCGGCGACCAGTGAGCTTTCGCTGCGTAAGCTTGCGGATGATGCCGATACCCTCCGGTCCTCTTTGGCTTCCATGTATGATGGCAATCCCTGGCTTAACGTCTCCCGTGTCGAGCAGCTGCAAACCGCGTTTGCGCTTTTCCGCGAGGACACCCGGGCACTTGCACAGGATATTGAGGCTGTTGGGGCAGCAACAGGACTGGAAAAGCAGCTAGAGGCCACCAGGCATCTGCGCAGTCATTTTGTGGAGATGGCCGGCGACGTTGGGAAGATGTCAAAGAGCCAGCTCGAATTCTTCTCGGCCATTGTGGAGACCGAAAAGGCGCTGAGCCGTGCGCTTGCGAAAATCCGCGAAGTCGAAGGGGCGAATGACGCTGCCACTCAGGCGATGATCCGGGCGCACAAGCTGTATGGAGAGACCCGAAACGAGGCAAACGCACTGGCCCGGGAAATCGGGTATGCGGAGGCAAACGCGCTTGCTCTTGCGGGGATCGATATCACTAGCGGTGTGTCCTCCGCAGCGAAAGAGGCCGCTAGCCTGGCTGCTAATCTCGGCATCTCTCTGAATGCGGCGATCAACCTGCAGAACCTGCAGGGGTCCAAAGAGTATTCCGGCCGCGGCGGAGATCCGCGCAAACTCGCAGACGCAGCTTATCAGCAGGCGCTTGGTTATGAGACTGTAGATCAGATCATAAAAGAACTGACCAAGAGCACAAAAAACCTCGGCAGCGCGACCCAAAGCAACCTGGCGGCGCTTCAGCAGGATATCGAGCAGCGTAAGAAACTGCTTGGCCTGACCGGCGATCAGCGTACGAAATACCTGGCTCTGATCCAGGTGCAGAGCCGTCTTGGCAAAGATGCCGACAAGTACAGCAAGGCGAAGATCGAGGCGCTGGCTGACGAGCTTGTAGGGTTGGAAAAGCTCGAAGAGGGTTACAGCCGTCTGCAGGAGGTCCAGGGCGACTTGGCGGATCTGGTTGCCGATGCGCTCTTTGATCCTGACAGCGCGACGGACGCGGCCAAGGACTACGTGAAGCAGATCGCCAGCGAGTTCGCCCGATCGCAGTTCATTATGCCT
>JBFOLS010000560.1:0-7975 GCA_040830225.1 Leisingera sp. | reverse complement strand
TTTCCCCCTCGTGGCGTTCACCCGCGATGCCGCCGAAACCTAACTCCAGCCGGTCTGACGGGACCGACTGCAGCCCGCTTTCCGCCGGAACATGGCCCAGCCAAGTAATCTCGCCGCTGAAACCGCTGTCACGCAAAACCGGCATATCTGTTCTCCTCTGTTCTGATCCGCTCGCTGGCCCAGACCTTACAAGCTTTGCGGGCAGCCGCCAGCGGTTCCGGTGCCAAAAGAAAACGCCCCGGAACAATCCGGGGCGTTTCAAATGTCTCAGCGATGGCGTCAGGCCGTCGGCTCAGGCTCCATGCCGCCTTCCGGCGGGGATTTCTTTGGCTTGGCTTTCGGGATCGCGGTTACCGATGCGTTGCCCTGGTCCTCACCGCCATCCTCGTCGTCACCGGCTTGCGGCGGTTCGCCATTCATCACCCGCTTGATCTCATCGCCTGTCAGCGTTTCGTACTCCAGCAGGCCCTGCGCCAAACGCTCCCACTCCTCGTGGTGCTCCGACAGGATCTGATGCGCGCGGTCATAGCCTTCCTGGATGAAGCTTTTCACCTCTTCCTCGATCAGCTCCTTGGTATGGGCCGAGACCGAGAAACCGGCGGTATTGCCCGAATAGCCCTCATGCGCCTCTGCATAGTCGATGTTGCCGACCTTATCGGACATGCCCCAGCGCATCACCATGGCACGGGCCAGCTGGCTGGCCTGCTGGATGTCGCCGGCCGGGCCGTTCGACACATGGTCCTCGCCGTATTTGATCACCTCGGCCGCCTTGCCTGCCATAGTCATGGCAAGCTTTTGCTGGCATTCGTCCCGGTGCCAGTTCAGGCGGTCCATTTCCGGCAGGGATACAACCATGCCCAGCGCGCCGCCGCGCGGGATGATCGTCGCCTTGTAGACCGGGTCGCATTCCGGCAGCTTCAGGCCGACAACCGCGTGGCCGGCTTCGTGATAGGCAGTTTTTTCCTTCTGGTCCTGTGTCAGCACCATCGAGCGGCGTTCGGCACCCATCATCACCTTATCTTTGGCAGCCTCAAAATCCTCCATGGTGACAAAGCGGCGGCCCACACGCGCAGCCATCAGTGCCGCCTCATTCACAAGGTTGGCCAGATCCGCCCCCGAGAATCCCGGGGTGCCGCGGGCGATGATACGCAGGTCCACGTCGGGGCCCAGCGGGGTCTTGCGGGCATGCACGCCCAGGATCTTCTCACGGCCTTTGA
Organism: Leisingera sp.; assembly: GCA_040830225.1. Taxonomy (GTDB): domain Bacteria; phylum Pseudomonadota; class Alphaproteobacteria; order Rhodobacterales; family Rhodobacteraceae; genus Leisingera. The sequence continues at coordinate 6,758 of JBFOLS010000560.1, read as the reverse complement.
TGTCGGGGTTGCCGACGGTCACATTGCGGTCGAAACGGCCCGGGCGCAGCAGCGCCGGGTCCAGCACGTCTTTCCGGTTGGTGGCGGCCAGGATGATGACGCCTTCATTGGCCTCGAAACCATCCATTTCCACCAGCAGCTGGTTCAGGGTCTGCTCGCGTTCGTCATTGCCGCCGCCATAGCCGGCACCGCGGTGGCGGCCAACGGCGTCGATCTCGTCAATGAAGACGATACAGGGCGCGTTCTTCTTGGCCTGTTCGAACATGTCGCGCACGCGCGATGCACCGACACCCACGAACATTTCCACAAAGTCGGAACCGGAGATGGTGAAGAACGGCACGCCGGCCTCGCCCGCGATGGCACGGGCCAGCAGCGTCTTACCGGTGCCCGGCGGGCCGACCAGCAGCGCGCCCTTGGGGATCTTGCCGCCAAGGCGCGAGAATTTCTGCGGGTTGCGCAGGAACTCGACGATCTCTTCAAGCTCTTCCTTGGCTTCGTCGATGCCGGCAACATCGTCAAAGGTCACACGGCCGTGCTTCTCGGTCAGCATCTTGGCCTTGGACTTGCCGAATCCCATGGCGCCGCCTTTGCCGCCGCCTTGCATCCGGTTCATGAAGTAGATCCAGACACCGATCAGCAGGAGGAAGGGCAGCAGGGTGATCAGGAAGGACTGAAAACCTGACTGCTGCTGTTTTTCAGCCCGCACCGGAATGTCATTCTCGATCAGCAGCGCGGTGACTTCCGCATCCGCCGGCTTGATGGTGACATACTTCTGGCCGTCCGTCGTCGTGTAGCGGACCTGTTCGCCATCCAATGTCACGGTTCTGACGTTGCCAGCCTCGACCGAGCTTACAAATTCCGAAAATACCTTTTCATGGCTCTGCATCGTACTGCCGGAACCGCTGAACAGATTGAACAGCGCCAGAATCAGCAGAAACAGAACAACCCAAAAGGCGATATTGCGTGCGTTGCCCAAGGAAAGCTCTCCCTATCAATGAGGCGTGCCGCGCCGGCCGCCTGCGTTGTGCTTAAAATAAGGATCATTCGGGCAGGTTCAATGCGATAAAAGGGATGCAAAGAACTCTTCTTCGTTTCCTACCGTCTCTGCCGACCAGCCATTGGCCAGCCCGGCAGCCGGCGCAGCCACCAGGTCCCCGCCGCGCCACAGCGCCGGAGTGGCCTCCAGAACCGGCCCTGGCACCCCTGTGTCGCGCCAGTCCGGGCATTTCTGCAGCCCCTGGCGGCCCAAGGCCCGCACCTCGCATCCCTTTGCATCGCCGCCGAAAAGCTGCCAGCGTCCGTCCCAGACCTGCCCCGGCAATGCGGTTGCGCCGCTGACCGCATTGTATTCGCGGCAGACCCAGATCTGCTTGCTGGTGGTCAGCAGCCGGCAGCCCGCAAGCGTGACCGAACCGCCGTTGCGGGCGGCCAGGACCGCTTTTTCCATCGGCACCCGCCTCGGCGGGTAGGCAGCGCCGGAAATCCACTGAAAAGCCCGGACCAGCAGCCGGTGGCTGATTTCACTGGGCAGGGTCCGGAACTTGCGCTGGCACAGGACAACCGCGCCCGCCTGCACATGCGCCTGATCGCGGGCCGCCAGGAAAACATACCAGTCCAGCGCCTCGCGGGCCTTGGACATGTTGCGGGCCACCTTGGCAAGAACTTGCGGCGTCAGCCCCAAGGGCGCCAGGTCCTCCAGCACCCGGCGCACCCGCACCCGTTCGAATCTGGTGTCTTCGTTGCTGGGATCTTCGCTCCAGCTGATGCCGCGGGATTGCAGGTAGCTGCGCAGCTCAGCCCGGGTCACCTCTAGCAAGGGCCGCAGCAAGGTCACCCCATTGTGAATGCGCCGCTCCGCCATGCCCGACAAACCGGTCACGCCCGAGGCCCGCGCCATCCGCATCAGCACCGTCTCAGCCTGGTCATCCGCGGTGTGGCCCAGAGCCAGTACCGGGATCTCCTGGCTCTGCGCCCAGCGGGTCAGCAGATCATACCGCGCCTCGCGGGCCTGCTTTTGCAAATTGCCCTCCCGCGGGCCATCCTCCCAGGACAGCACCTCGTGGGGAATGCCCAGTTGCGCCGCCGCGGCGCCCGCCGCCCTGGCTTCCTCTGCCGCCTCCGGACGCAGGCCGTGGTCCACGGTGGCCGACCGGAGGTCCACCTTGCTGCCGAAGCATTCATGCAAAAGGTGCAGCAGTGCCATCGAATCACCGCCGCCAGACAGTGCAACGCCCAGTCTTTCAGGCAGCGCAGAGCGGAATTGGCTGCACACCAAAGCCTTGATATCGCGCTGTGGCGCCGTCAAGAACAGCCCAGCTTTGCCATTTCGGCCCTGGCCTCCGTTTCCGGCCCTGCCCCGGGAAAACGCACCCCAACCTCGGACAGGGTCACACAGGCCTGATCGGTCTGCCCCAACCGGCCAAGCGCGGCGCCAAGCTCAAACAGCGCCTTGGGTGCCACCGGGCCGGAGGAATTGCCGGTAAAGGCTGCAAGATAAGCCCGCGCAGCCTCACGGGTATCGCCAAGCCCATCCATCGCTTTGCCGCGGCTGAACTCGGCCGCGGGAGCCAGCGGGCTGCCCGGATAGGCCTGATTGAAGGCGGCGAATTTCTCTGCCGCATCCTGATACGAGCCCTCAGTCAAAAGCTTTTCAGCAGCATCGAAGTCGGCCTGTTCGCCTATCGCCAGTTCACCGCCGCCGGTCCCCGCTTCCTCGGCTTGGCCGGCGTTGCCAGCCGCCGCCGGCAGCTCGCCGCCGCCCAGCGTCGTGGTTTCTTCCAGCGCACCGATATCGCCGCCTTCAAGCTCCACCAGGCGGAACTCCAGGTCGCCGATCCGGTTGGTCCCATCGGCAACAACCCGGTCGATCCGGTGGCCCAGTTCCTCGGTCTGCAGGGTCAGCCTCTGCAGTTCCGTCTCAATCGCGCCGACCCGGTCCAGCACGGTGCTGCCAGAGACATCCGCGGAGGGGGCGCCGGTGGTCGACAGCTCCCGCTTCAGACGCTGAATTTCAACGTGCAGGACTGTCAGTTCCTGACGGATATCCGCCAGCGTCTGCTGGTCCTGCGCCGCCAGGGGCAGCGGCAGCAGCATCACGGAGGCCAGAAGGGCAGTGCGCAGGCGTTTCATGGCGTTACCCCGTCAGCCCGCCGGCCAGCACGGTGACCGCGCGGCGGTTCTTGGAATAGCAGGTCTCGTCCGAGCAGATCTCCAGCGGGCGCTCCTTGCCAAAGCTCACCACCTTGATGCGGCTGCCCGCAACCCCCTGGGAAATCAGGTATTCTCGGGCCGCATTGGCACGTTTCGCCCCCAAGCCAAGGTTATATTCCCGGGTGCCCTGTTCATCAGCGTGGCCTTCGATGGTCACGACGTAATCCGCGTTCTGGCTCAGCCAACGGGCCTGGCCCTGCAGCGTTGCCTGAGCGGCTGGCGACAGGTTCGACTGATCAACTGCAAACAGCACCCGGTCGCCCACGGTCTGCTGGAAATAGGCCGGGCTGGCCGGGTTTAATGCGCCTGCCCCGGCACCTGCACCGCCAGCCCCTGCACCGCCGTTCAGATCATCATTCCAAAGGCTGTTGCTGCAGGCCGACAGCCCCAGCACGGCCACCGCCGCCATTGCCAATTTCAAACCGCTCATGTCGTCTGCCTATTCCTTTGTGTTTCTTGACCCGAAATTAACACATGAACGGGCCCGGTTCTATGCAGGTATCCCCGCCTTAACGGCCCTTTTACTGCTGCAGCGGCGACCAGGCCGGGTCCGAGGCCCCGTCCGGTGTTTTCACCGGCTTCAGATTGCGCCCGGTGATGTCCACCGAATAGAGCAGCGCCCGCCCGGTGCTGCCCTGGCTTTCGCGGGTGAACATGATCACCCGGCCGTTGGGCGCCCAGGTGGGGCCTTCATCAAGGAAGGAGGCGGTCAGCAACCGCTCTTCGCTGCCGTCAGTGCGCATCACGCCGATGTGGAACCTGCCCTTGTTCTGCTTGGTAAAGGCCACCATGTCGCCGCGCGGCGACCAGACCGGGGTGCCATAGCGGCCCTTGCCAAAGCTGATCCGCCGCGCCTCGCCCCCGCTTGCGGGCATCACATAAAGCTGCTGGCTGCCGGAGCGGTCGCTTTCAAAGACGATCTGCGCGCCATCGGGTGAAAACGATGGCGCGGTCTCGATCGACGGTGCTGAGGTCAGCCGGGTTTTGGCGCCCGTTGCGATATCCATCGAGAACAAATCGGTGTTGCCGCCCTGGGTCTGCGAATAGACCACAGTACGCCCGTCCGGCGCGAAACGGGGTGCAAAGCTCATGATTCCATCGCCGCTGGACAGAATCTTGCGCTGCACCTTGCCCACATCCAGCACGTGGATTTGCGGAAAGCCGCTTTCATAACTGGTGTACAGAACCCGGTCGCCGCTGGGAGAGAACCGCGGCGCCAGCACGATGGCAGCGCTGTTGGTCAGATACTGCACATTGGCGCCGTCATAATCCATGATCGCCAGCCGCTTGCGCCGGTCGTTCTTTGGGCCGCTTTCGGAAACATAGACCACCCGGCTGTCGAAATAGCCGCTCTCTCCGGTGATCCGGCTGTAGATCGCGTCCGAGACCTTATGCGCCATCCGACGCCAGCCGTCGGTCGTGCCGGAGAACTGCAGGCCGGTGCCCAGTTCACTTTCGGCAAAGACATCATAACCGCGGAACCGCACCGTCAGCCGGTTGCCATTGACACTGACCGCGCCGGTGATCAGCGCCTGCGCGTTCACCGCTTTCCAGTCGGCATATTTCACCGGGTTGTCGAAGCCCGTCACTTTGGAAATATGCGCGCTGGCAGGCACTTCCCGGAACAGCCCGGTGCCGCTGAGGTCAGCTGCAACCACCCGGGCAATCTCGGCGGCGTAACTCGCGGCGGCCGCGGTTTCGGGCACAAAGTCCGGCACGGCATAGGGCAGCGGTTCAATCACACCCTGGTCGATCTCGATACGGAGCGGCCCGTTCTGCGCCGCAACTGCATGCGCGCCGGACAGAGCCGCGGCTCCGACGAGGAGAGCTGCCAGAAGATTCTTCATTTGATCCGCATCCTTTCCGGATTGAATGTCATCTCAATATCACGCCATTGCGCGTATTTTTCAGGGGGAAGCTGAAACCCCTTTGACCCGCAGCGGATAATTGCCCGCCGGGCCGCCTCGTAAGCCTGTTTTGCCGCCGATGCCGAACCGCCGGTGCTGGACAGCATCCGGATCGAACCATTGTCCGGCCGGCCGTTTTCCTTCAGCGACACTCCAACAACCACGGTTGTCTTCAGCGCATCCGTCGACAGGGAACCAACATTCCAGCATTGTGAAACCGCTACCCGCAGGGCGTCCTTCTCCCCCAGTGTCAACGGCGGGCCGGACGGTTCAGGCGCCTCCACCTCGGCGCTGGCCGCTGGTGCTTCCGCTTCCGGAGCCTCCTCGTCGAACAGGTCTTGCAGGGTATCACGCACGGTGGTGTCCTGGTTTTCCTGCGCGGTCTCAGGCGGCGCCGCTTCCACCACCTCTTCCAGTGCAGGTTCCGGACGCGCAGGCCGGGTTTTGGGGCGCAGGGATGTTGCAGGTGCAGCCGAGGCGGTCACTTCCTCGCCTTCGTTCTCCTCAGTAACGATAACGTCGCTGGCCTCCTCGGGGGCTGTGGCCTCCTGCACCTCCCGCTCCGTTTCAGCCCCTTCTTCGGGGGCGACTTCGGGCTGCTCGATCTCATCCACCGCTGTGTCCGGATCCGGTTGAGCCACCGGCACCGGCGCAACCCGGTCCGCGGGCCGCTGCTGGGCTTCCGGCGCGATCTGCGGCACCAGGGCAGGCACTTCAGGCTCTTCCACCGCAGAAGGCACCTCGACCGGCACTTCCGGTTCAACCTGCGGCTCCGGCAGCGCGGCAACCTGCGGATCAGGCTCTGCTGGCGTGACCGGTTCCGGCTGGGTTACCTCCGGTTCCGGATCCGGCTGCGGTGCAGGCTGTGGCGCCGGCAGCACATCCGCGGCCTCATTCAGCGGCGCGGGCTCAGACGATAGTTCCGGCGCCTGGCGTTGCTGGCTGAGCTTTTCGAACTGCTCCGCCGAGATCAGCGCCACCTGCTGCACCTCAAACGGCAGCGGCTCGGACGGGAACCAGGCGCCGAAAACAACCCAGCCCATCAAGAGCCCATGCCCGGCCAGAGAGATCTTGGTTCCGGTCTGCAACCTGAACGCCCCCGCCTACTGCCCGGTTTCCCCGGCGGCCTGCCCGTCGAGAGCCGGGCCGCCAGTATCCGTGACCAGCCCGACGTTGGAGAAACCGCCGGCGTTCAGCGCCCCCATCACCTGCATCACATCCGCATAGGCGATCCGCCCGTCTGCACGCAGGAATACCCGGTCCGAGCTGCGCTCGGCCGCGATGGCCCGCAGCTTGGGCACCAGCTCCTCACGCGCCACCGGCGTGGTCTGAATCTCGACTCCGCCGCCGGCGGTCATGGTCACGGTCAGCGGTTCTTCCTCGTCGCCCGGCAAGGCGCCGGCCGCGGTCTTGGGCAGTTCCACCGGCACGCCCACCGTCATCAGCGGCGCGGCGACCATGAAGATGATCAGCAAGACCAGCATCACGTCCACAAAAGGCGTCACATTGATTTCCGACATCGGACGCCCGCCGCGGCGGCGGCGTCCCCGGCGGCGGTTGCCGCCTCCCTGCGGCTGCTGGACTGCGGCGCCCATGCCTCAGGCGTCCAGCTGGCGGCTGAGGATGGTGGCGAACTCATCG
>JBFOLS010000559.1:0-6756 GCA_040830225.1 Leisingera sp. | reverse complement strand
GCGGGAACAAATGTTGCGGAAAACGCGCTGAGGCTTCCATTTTGTTCTGCAGTGGCATAGGCTTCGCTGCGATGCATCATCGCCGGGGAGGGAACGGATGGCGGAACAGGACAAGCCCTTGCTGATCAAACGGTATGCGAGCCGCAGGCTCTATAACACCGAGACCAGCGATTATGTCACGCTGGAGGATATCGCAGGGTTCATCCGGGACGGGCGCGAGGTGCAGATCGTCGATCTGAAGACCGTCGATGACCTGACCCGCCAGTACCTGCTGCAGATCATTGCCGAGCATGAAAGCCGCGGCGAGAACGTGCTGCCGGTGAATGTGCTGAACGATCTGGTGCGCAGCTATATGGTGCCCGGCGGCGGGGTGATGCCGCAGTTCCTGCAGGCGTCCTTCGACATGCTGCGCGACAGCCAGTCGAAGATGATGGAGAATATGAACGCAATGAACCCGATGGCGCAGATGCCGGGGTTCGAGGCGATGAAGGCCCAGCAGGAGGCCTTTCTGAAGGCAATGACCGGCGGTTTCGGCGCCGCGGGCTGGACCGGCGGCACCCAGGAGGAAGAGAAATCCGAGGGCGGCGAGGATCTGGACGACATCAAGAAGCAGTTGGCCGAGTTGCAGGAAAAACTGTCGAAGATGAAGTAAGGCCCGCTGAACCGGGCGCAACCGGGCAACCGGGGCGCTCCCGCCTGTTCACAGGCATTCGAAGAATGCAGCTCACAGTTGGGCGCGGCACCGCTGACGCGGTGCCTTTTCGTTTGGCACGGCGGAACCGATCAGAGCTGAAGATCGGCAGCTGCAGAGGTTATGATTTGATTTTCAGTACGTTATGCAGCCGGTGATAGGGCGCATTGCGGACAATCTCATCTATGTCTTTGGCTTCCGGCTGCGGCCGGGCGCGGTAGAACAGGTAGACGCTCGCAGCAAAGGACAGGGTGCAAGCCCCGGCAATTGCGCTGACGATGACAGTTTCCAGTCCCATATCCAGTCCCAAAGCCTCAAACATGCGGATAACCGCTTTCAGAACCAATATAGGGAGGCAGGGTTGAAAATTCCATATCAGTCTTCTCCTCCTGCTGATTTGGCGGCTTCCAGCACGTGGCGGGCCAGGGTTTCCGCGGCCTCGCGCTCCTGGGCTTTCAGGCGCATGCGGTTGCGGCTGCCGAGGCGGGATGCGGTTGAGAAGATGAAGCCGGAGAAGGACAGGAGCGTGAGGCCGAAGGCGGCGCCGCCGGTGACGGTGCCTGCAATGGCGGCGCCGAAGCTGGCGAGCAGGGCTCCGGCCGCCAGACGCTGGGCCCATTGGCCGAGTACCTGATCGCTGTCGCGCTCCTGGGCCTCGCCCTTGCCTGCTTCGGCGGCAAAGGCGGTCAGCAGGTCTGCCACTGTCAGGCCGCTGCCGGGATCATTGGCAGCACGCACGGCAGCCAGAAGGGCTGCCCGTTCAGCCCGGCTGGAGACAACCGCCTGGATGATCCGGGTCAGATCCAGGTCCGGGATGGCATCGCCCATCCCGAGGGCGTTGGCCATAGCCACCAGCGCCGTCGCCGGGCGCCGTTCGAATTCGGGAAGCGGTGTCATGGCGGCAAGGTGGACGGCACAAGCCAGGATTGCAATGACGAAAAACCCGGCACTGAGGCTTGCGCCGGGGCCGGGACCCGTCAATGCAAAGGCTGCGTCAGGCTGCGGCCTTGCCCGTGGTCTCTTCAACTGCGGCCAGCAGGATATCCGCGATCACGTCCAGTTCGGCCCGGGTGAGGCGCACCGGCAGGCGCACGTCGCAGGCCTTCATCAGCATCGCGCGGGTCTGCGGCAGGTCCGGCTGGTCGTGCAGGAACTGCCAATTCCAGAAGGCGCGGGCGTTGTCGGTCGAGAGGCCGAAGACCTGCACCTTGACGCCCTTGTCTGCTGCGGCAATGGCAAAGGCGCGGGTCTGCTCTTCGCTGAGGCCGGCCAGGTTGAACTGGATCGAATCCGGGGCGCGGTTTTCCGGTGCCAGCGGCTCCGGCACCTGGAAGAAGGGCGAGGCATTCAGCCGCTCGGCCACATAGTTGTGGTTGGCAAGGCCGAGGCGCACCCGGCGCGCAAGTTCCGGCAGCTGCGGACGGATCACGGCGGCCGACAGGTTGCTCATCCGCAGGTTATAGAGCGGCAGCTGGTTCTGCCATTTGGCAAAGGCTTGCTCCAGGTCGGGGGCATTTTCCCCATGCGGTCCTTTATGCTTTTTCCAGTTGTGTTCGTAAGCGCCGGACATGATCACCGCACGGGCGACGAGGTCGGCGTCGTCGGTGATCAGGATGCCGCCTTCGCCGGCGTTGACCATCTTGTAGGACTGGAAGGAGAAACAGCCGACCTTGCCGATGGTGCCGATGTTGCGGCCGTTCCAGGTGGTGCCGAGCGAATGGGCGGCGTCTTCGACCACCGGGATGCCGCGGGCATCGCAGAGCGCCATGATCGCATCCATGTCGGATGTGTGGCCGCGCATATGGCTGATGATCACCGCTTGCACGCTGTCCAGCTTGGCCTCGAAATCAGCCATGTCGATGCGGTAGTTATCGCCCACCTCGCACAGAACCGGCACGCAATCGGCATGCACCACCGAGGAGGGCACGGCAGCAAAGGTGAAGGCGGGGATCAGCACCCGGGCGTCGCGGGGCAGGCCTAGCGCCTTCAGCGACAGAAACAGCGCTGCCGAGCAGGAGGAGACCGCCAAGGCGTATTTGCTGCCCAGGAGTTCGGCGTATTCCTGCTCCAGCAGCGTAACCGGAGCGTCTTCCGCAGCAGTGTAGCGGAAGAGATCGCCGGATTGCATCAGCGCGTCGATGGCGTCACGGGCGGCTGCGGGGATCGGTTCAGCGTCATGAACGTTGGGCGGCAGGGCCATATTTCAAAATCCTGAATTGTTGCTTCACGAAATGTAAAACTAAGGCGCATCCATGCCAAGAGGTGACGCGGCGGAATCTGCGGCCGTGCATGAAATTTCACAGAACTGTTGCGGAGTTCGCGCGGAATCCGGCCGAGGATCAGATCCCCAGCCGGTCGCGCAGGGCGAACCAGGTCATTGCCAGCACCAGAAGCGGCGAGCGCATGCGCGGGCCGCCGGGGAATCGCGGTGCGGGAACGCGGGCCATGGTGTCAAAGCCTTCGGCCTGCCCTTGTATGGCTTGTGCCATCAGCTGGCCTGCATGGGTGGCGGTGCCGACGCCGTGGCCGGAATAGCCGGAGGCGGTCAGGACATTTGGCGCCAGGCGGGCAAGATAGGGCATCCGCTTCATGGTAATGCCCAGTGTGCCGCCCCAGGCGTAGTCGACCTTTACATCTTTCAGATGCGGGAAGATCTCAGCCATCGGTTTGCGGACCGTGGCAGAAATATCCGCCGGGAAGCGGTAGCCGTAGCTCTCGCCGCCGCCGAACAGCAGCCGCTTGTCGTGGCTGAGGCGGAAGTAGTTCACGACGAACTTGGTGTCCGCCACGGCGACGTCGCGGGCCAGCACCCGGGCGGCCTCGTCTCCAAGCGGCTCGGTTGCGGCCACGAAGTTGTTGATCGGCATGACACGTGCGGCCACCTGACCGTTGAGACCGCCCAGATAGCCGTTGCAGGCGAGGATAAGATGGTCGGCGGTGACGCTGCCGCCGGTGGTGCGGACACGGACCCTTGCGCCGTCCTGGATATCCAGGACTTCGCTGGCCTCAAAGACCCGGGCGCCGGCAGCGGAGGCGGCTCGGGCCAGGCTGAAGGCATAGTTCAGCGGGTGCAGATGGCCGGCTCCGTGATCCAGAATACCGCCTTTGTAGGCCGGTGAGGGGCACATGGCCCAGCAGGCGTCCTTGTCCAGAAATTCGATGCTGCTGTATCCGTAGCGGTCTTGGAGGTGGCGGCCGTAGTCATGCAGCTCCGCGGCTTCCTTCTCGGAAAAACCGGTCCAGGCGACGCCGGGTTTCAGATGGCAGCCCTCTCCGTGCTGCGCGATCAGAGATTTCACCAGATCCTTGGAGTCCTCGCCAAGCTGCCACAGCTTCTGCGCCTCGGGTTCCCCCATCAGCGCTTCCAGCCCCTCCTGGTCCATCCGCTGGCCGCTGCCCAGCTGGCCGCCGTTGCGCCCCGAAGCGCCAAAGCCCACCCGCTGCGCTTCCAATAGCACCACATCCATACCGGCCTCAGCCAGATGCAGCGCGGCGGACAGCCCGGTATAGCCGCCGCCGACAATGCAGACGTCAGCTTTGACGTCACCGTCCAAAGCTGGAAATGGCTGCATCGGAATAGCCGTCGCCGCATACCAGCTGTTTGGGTATTCGCCTTTGCGGTCATTGGAATAGAGCAGGTTCATTGCCATAGCTTCACCTCAAGCCAAGAACGCCGCCGCTGCTGACGGCACGCGGCGCTCCCTTTTCATCTTTCCATAAATACTCGATTGCGCTGCCGCCGGCTGCGGGCGGCAGCGCCTTGGGTTTTACACGTTCATCAAGAGATGCTCGCGCTCCCAGGGGGAGATCACCTGCAGGAACTCCTCGTATTCCGTGCGTTTCACAATGGAGTAGACACGGGCGAATTCCGGCCCCAGCACCTCGTGCAACTCGGTGGCCTCGTCAAACAGATCCAGCGCTTGGCCCATTACCTGCGGAATATCGCCTTCGCCTTCATAGGCATCGCCTTTGAACTGCTTGCGCGGGCGCTCTTCCTTGATCAGGCCAAGATAGCCGCAGGCGAGCGACAGGGCGATGCCGAGGTAAGGATTGCAGTCCATGCCGGCGATGCGGTTCTCGACACGGCGCGCTTCCGGCCCTGACAGCGGGATGCGGATGCCGGTGGTGCGGTTGTCGCGTGCCCATTCCAGATTGATGGGGGCTGCGTGGTCCTTCACGTAACGGCGGTAGGAGTTCACATAGGGCGCCATTACCGCCAGGCCTGACGGCAGATAGTTCTGCAATCCGGCAATGAAGTGATAAAACGCGTCTGTCTCGCCGCCCTGAGGGCCGGAGAAAATGTTCTCACCGGTTTCGATGTCCAGGATCGAGTGGTGGATGTGCATGGCAGAGCCCGGCTCATCCTCGATCGGTTTGGCCATGAAAGTGGCAAAGCAATCGTGGCGCAGCGCCGCCTCGCGGATCAGCCGTTTGAAGTAGAAGACCTCATCCGCCAATTTGACCGGGTTGCCGTGGCGGAGGTTGATCTCCAACTGGCCTGCGCCGCCTTCCTGAGTGATGCCGTCGATCTCGAAGCCTTGCGCCTCGGCAAAGTCGTAGATGTCATCGATGACGGGGCCGAATTCATCCACCGCAGTCATCGAATAGGCCTGGCGCGCCGCGGCGGGGCGGCCGGAGCGGCCCATCATCGGCTCGATTTCCTTGGCCGGGTCAATGTTGCGGGCGACCAGGAAGAACTCCATTTCCGGTGCCACAACCGGCTTCCAGCCCTTGTCATGATAGAGCTGCACCACGCGCTTCAGCACGTTGCGCGGAGAGAAAGGGATTGGCCTGTCATCCCGGTCATAGGCGTCATGGATCACCTGCAGGGTCCAGTCGCCGGTCCAGGGCGCCGCCGTTGCAGTAGACATGTCCGGCTTCAGGGTCATGTCCTTTTCGATCCAGCCGTCATCATCCGCGGCATCGGCCCAGTCCCCGGTAATGGTCTGGTAGAAGATGCTGTCGGGGAGATGAAAGTAATCGGTTTTCGCGAATTTCGATGCCGGTACCGCCTTGCCACGGGCGATACCGGGCAGGTCCGAGATAACGCATTCGACTTCGTCGAGACGACGCCCCTCCAGATAGGCTTGTGCTGCTTCGGGAAGGGGGTCGAGCCAGGCTGACATTAGGTCCTCTCTTTCCTATAAAACTCTGCGAGGAAGGTTGCGATTTCAGGGTTGTCCACGGGGGCGTCCAGCTCGGCGGCTGCACGGTCCAGCAGGTCGTCCGGCACCACGCCGCGGCCGCGTTTCTCGATCAGGCCACCGACAAAGGCGCTGGGAAACTCGGGGTGGGGCTGCCAGGAGATGATGTGGTCGCCATAGGCGAGGATGCCGTTCAGGCAGAAACTGTTGCCGCCCAGCACGCGGGCGCCGTCGGGCAGTGTCACCACCTGGTCCTGATGCCAGGCATTGAGGGTCAGGTCCTTGCCGTCCACCTGATAGGTGACGCGGCCCACCGCCCAGCCGCCCTCGTATTTCTCGACCTTGCCGCCAAGCGCCTGGGCGATGATCTGATGGCCGAAGCAGATGCCGGCCAGCGGCTGTTTCCTGGCGTGGATCTCGCGGATCAGGGCTTCGAGCGGCGGTATCCAGGCGTGGTCTTCATAGGCACCGTGTTTGGAGCCGGTGATCAGCCAGGCGTCGGCGTCATCGGTGCTGCCCGGCAGCACACCGTCCACCACCGCCCAGGTCTGGAACTCAAAGCCGTTGCCATCCAGCATGTCGCGGAACATGCCGTCATAATCGCCGAACGGGCCGAACAGGTCTTCGGGGGAGTGGCCGGTTTGCAGGATGCCGATTTTCATGTGTCACCAGATTTGATCAAATTGAGCCTAGCTGAGGGGGCAAAAGCAGGCAAGAGCCCGGTTGCACCCCTTGTTCAACGGGGCTCTATACCGCCTCGAGCCAGGACAGCCAATGGCTCTCCCCGGGGCGCTCGGCGAACTGTTGCAGCTCCTGGCGCTTGGTCATCACCAGGTTGCGGATCGCGTCCTTGGGCAGGATGCGGGCAATCAACGGATCGGTTTCAAACCAGCTGATCGCGGTTTCCCAGTCGGCGGCCAG
>JBFOLS010000558.1:0-3426 GCA_040830225.1 Leisingera sp. | reverse complement strand
TGCGCGCCAAAAAAGCCCGCCTGCAGAAGGGAGCCAAGTGATGTGCGGAATTGTCGGCGTACTGGGCAATCACGAGGCCGCCCCGATCCTGGTTGAAGCGCTGAAGCGGCTGGAATACCGCGGCTATGACAGCGCAGGCATCGCCACCGTCAACAACGGCGAGCTGCGCCGCCGCCGCGCGGTGGGCAAGCTGGTGAACCTCTCCGACCTCCTGGTGCACGAACCGCTGGCCGGCAAATCCGGCATCGGCCACACTCGCTGGGCCACCCATGGCGCGCCTTCGGTCAGCAACGCCCACCCGCACCGCGCGGGAGCGGTGGCTGTGGTCCACAACGGCATCATCGAGAACTACAAGGAACTGCGCGCCGAACTCCTGGACTGCGGGCTTGAGTTCCGCACCGAGACCGACACCGAAACCGTTGCCCTGATGACCGAGCGCTATCTGCAGGAGGGGCTCTCCCCTGCTGATGCGGCCTTCAAGACTCTCGATCAGCTGGAAGGCGCCTTTGCTTTGGCGTTTCTGTTTGATGGTCAGGAGGACCTGATCGTTGCCGCCCGCAAGGGGTCGCCGCTGGCGATCGGACACGGCGACGGCGAGATGTTCGTGGGCTCCGATGCTATCGCGCTGGCGCCGCTCACCGATCGGATCACCTATCTGGAGGAAGGCGACCGGGCGGTTGTCACCCGCCAGGGCGCCGAAATCCGTAACGCCGAAGGTGCCCTGGTCAACCGCGAAACCAAGACCATCCAGATCGACGCCACCCAGGTCGACAAGGGCGGCCACAAGCATTTCATGGCCAAGGAAATCGCAGAGCAGCCGCATGTGATTGCCGAAGCCATCCGCCACTACCTGCCGGTCGAGGAGGACGCCGTGCGCCTGCCCGGCGAAGGCGTGGATTTCTCCGGTGTGGAACGCTTGACCATGGTGGCTTGCGGCACCGCCTACTACGCCTGTGTTACTGCCAAATACTGGTTCGAGCAGATCGCGCGGCTGCCGGTCGAGGTCGATATCGCCTCCGAATTCCGTTACCGCGAACCGCCGATCCCCGGCAACACACTGGCCCTGTTCGTCTCGCAATCTGGCGAGACCGCCGACACCCTGGCAGCCCTGCGCTATTGCCATGAAAAGGCGGACAAGATCCTGTCGGTGGTGAACGTTTCGGAAAGCTCCATCGCGCGGGAAAGCGATCTGGCGCTGCCGATTTTTGCCGGGCCTGAAATCGGGGTCGCCTCGACCAAAGCCTTCACCTGCCAGCTGACGGTGCTGCTGGCGCTGGCGCTCAAGGCCGCCTGCGACCGCGGCCATCTCAGCCCTGAAGAGATGGCAAACTACGCCACGGCGATCCGCGGATTGCCCAATGTGCTGTCGGCGGCGCTGGAGCAGAACGAGCCGATCCGCCAGGCTGCCCAGAAGGTGAGCGAAGCCCGCGACGTGCTGTTCCTGGGCCGCGGCCTGATGTTCCCGCTGGCGCTGGAAGGCGCATTGAAACTCAAGGAAATCAGCTACATCCATGCAGAGGCTTATGCCTCGGGCGAACTGAAGCACGGCCCCATCGCGCTGATCGACAAGCACATGCCGGTGGTGGTGATGTCGCCGCGGGACTCATTGTTCGACAAGTCTGTATCCAACATGCAGGAAGTGCTGGCGCGCAAGGGCAAGGTGCTGATGATCTCGGATCAGGACGGCATTGACGAGGCAGGCGAGGATGTCTGGTGCGCCATCCGGATGCCCCGGGTGAACGAAGCGCTGACTCCGATCCTTTACGCGATCCCGGCGCAGCTTCTGGCCTATCATACGGCAGTGGCCAAAGGCACCGATGTGGACCAGCCCAGGAATTTGGCGAAATCCGTTACAGTGGAGTGATTGATGGCAAAGCAGTTTCCGCAGATCGAAGAGGCGCACCGCAAGTTCATTGAAGAGCAGCACATGTTTTTCACCGGCTCCGCCGGACCAGAAGGACGCGTGAACATTTCCCCCAAGGGGATGGATTCGCTGCGGGTGCTAAGTCCCAGCCGAATTGCCTGGATGAACCTCACCGGCAGCGGCAATGAAACTGCGGGGCACCTGCTGGAGGTGAACCGGATCACCCTGATGTGGTGTTCCTTCACTACCCGGCCGATGATCCTGCGGGCCTATGGCACCGCCAGGGTGCTGCATGTTGGCGATGACGGCTGGGACGAACTGGCCGCCCTGTTCCCCGCCCACCGCAGCGCCCGTCAGATTTTTGACGTCTCGGTAGACATGGTGCAGACCTCCTGCGGCTATGCGGTGCCCTTCATGGAGTACCAATCCGACCGCGACACCATGCAAAAATGGGTTGACGGCAAATCCGACGGCGACATCCGCGCCTATTGGGAAGAGAAGAACCAGACCACTATCGACGGCAAGCCCACCGGCGTGCCGGTGTAGCGGCCTGCAAAGACAAACATGCTGGATCCCTATCTTGATGCATTAAAGGCCCAGGCCGAACCCGGCCGGGCCGAGGGCATGGCCGCCTATCACAAGCAAAGCCGCGAAGTGCTGGGCGTCCCCAACCCCGCCACCAACGATCTGACCAAGTCCTGGCGCCAGTCGCTGGATGTGGAGCAGCGGGTGGATCTGGCACGCGCCTTGTGGGAGACGGACATCTTCGAAGCCCGCATCGCCGCCGCCAAACTGCTGACACAGGCGCGGATCAAGGAGGACATGCCGGTCTGGGATCTGCTTCAATCCTGGGTGCCGGAATTTGACAGCTGGGCGATTGCGGACCATGCCTGCTCTGCCATTTCCAAACGGCTGCTGGCGGATCCTGCCCGCCTGGGCACAGTGGAGCTGTGGACGCAGTCAGACCACATGTGGTCGCGCCGCGCTGCCCTGGTGGCCACCCTGCCCTGGGCAAAGATGAACAATCTGAAACCCGCGGACAGCGAAATCCGCGAACGCATCCTCGGCTGGGCGGCGTCCTATGTGCCGGACCGGGACTGGTTTATCCAGAAAGCCATCGCCTGGTGGCTGCGCGATCTCAGCAAACATGATGCGGAGCGCACCCGCGGGTTTCTGGCAGAGCACGGGGACGCCATGAAAGCCTTCGCCCGCAAAGAAGCAGCCAAGTATCTGAAAGACGCTTAAGGCTGGCTGGTGCCCGCTCCCTCAAGCAGGCGGGCGCCGCTTTCGATCACGGCAAGGCTCAGCCCGCAGGCAGCACCTGCACTTCGGCCAGCTCGGTCAGCGGCAGGCCCAGCGCCCGCATCGCCCCGATCGACAGGCGGCTGCCTCCGCTTTCGGCACCCGGAATCGGCTTCAGCGTCACCACCACTTGGGTGTTGCGGCTGGAGCGGATCAGCGCCTGCTGTTCAGCCGCGACCAGCGGCGTCTCCATCCACAGACCCGGCTGCGAGGGGTCGCCCAGCGACGCCACCGTGGTGGCAGAGCCTTGGAAGGACGGC
>JBFOLS010000557.1:0-2362 GCA_040830225.1 Leisingera sp. | reverse complement strand
TGCCCTGTTCGCTGCTGTTGTCCAGCCGCTCGGCCAGCTCGGCGTAGAAGTGGAAGCAGCCCGCGGTGTCCTCGATGTCCCAGACAGCTTCGGGCAGGGGTTTGCCGTTGTCGCGCACTTCCAGCCGGGCGAGTTCGTCGGTGCGGCGGGTGATTTCGTCGCCCATCTTGCGCAGGATGGCGGCGCGCTCGGCACCGGTCATGCGCGGCCAGGGGCCAGTGTCAAAGGCGGCGCGGGCAGCCTGAACGGCGGTGTCGATGTCTGCCGCGTTGCCGCGGGCCACTTGGTGAAAGGTCTCGCGGTTGGACGGATCGACCACATCGAACATGGCGCCTGAGGCGGAGGCGGTCCATTCACCGTTGATGAAGAGCTTGTTTTGCATAGTTGTTCTCCGGTGCCGGCTGGTGCCCGGCAAATGTTTAGAAACGGTCCGCCCTGTAGGCGTGCATGTCGATGTTGGGCTGGCGTCCGGCGGCGAGGCTGCGCACCAGCTTGCCGGTGGTGGCGCTGAGGGTGAGGCCAAGCTGGCCGTGGCCGGTGGCCAGGATCACGTTGGCGGCACCCGGGGCCGGGCCGATGATGGGTTTGGTGTCCGGGGTCAGCGGGCGGCGGCCGATGCGGCGCTGGGCGGGTTCGGTTTGCAGGCCGGGCAGAACGCGCTTGGCCTTCTCCACCAGGATTTCGGCGCGCTTCCAGTTCGGTTCGGCGTCAAGGCCCGCAAATTCGATGCTGCCTGCGACCGCCAGGCCGCTTTCATAAGGCGTGATGCCGAAGCCGCCCTTGGCGTAGACCATGGCGTGGCTGACATCGACGCCGGGCGCCGTGAGGCTGGTTTGGTAGCCGATGACGCCTTCCATCTGGATCGAAACGCCCAGATCGCGGGCCAGATCTTTGGACCAGGCGCCGGCTGCCAGCACGTATTGGTCGGCTTTGATGATCTCGCTGCTGTCAGTTCGCAGGCCTGCTGCGCCGCTGCTGTTTTGCAGGAAACCGGTAGCGCGCGCGGATCTTACGGTGCCGCCGCGTTCGGTGAAGACACGGTGCAGCTCGGTCACGAACCGCTTGGTGTCCACCACCGAGCGCCAGTCGCGGAACACGGTGGCGCAGGCGAAATCGCCGGCGATGGAGGGTTCCATTGCTTTGGCTTCCTGGCCGGTGATCTCGTCAATCTGGAAGCCAAGTGCGCGGCGCATGTCGTGGAAGCCGCGCTCGTGGGCGAGTTCTTCGGCGCTGTCGTAAAGCTCCATGACGGGTGCGCTGCGCAACAGGTCCGAAAGACCGTAGCGCGCCAGCATGGATTGCAGATCGGCAAGCGACGGCAGGGTGAGGGCGGCGATGTCCTCGCTGATCGCCTTGATCCGGCTGGCCCGGGCATTGGCGGCAAAGCGCAGGAACCAGGGCAGCACCCCCAGCGCGGATGAGGCCCGCAGGGTCAGCGGCCCCAGCGGGTCCAGCAGCCAGCCCGGGGCCTTCATCATGATGCCGGGTTTGGAGAGCGGGATCACTTCGCTGACGGCGATGGATCCGCAGGACGCCCAGCTGGCGCCTTCACCGATGGGGCCGGGCTCCAGCACGGTGACCTGATGGCCGTCATCCTGCAGCTCCAGCGCGCAAGCGATGCCGACAACGCCGCCGCCGATGACCACGATATGGCTCATGTCTGTCTTGTCCTAAAAAGCCCGGAAACGGCGCGCCTGCGCCGCCTCCGGTCAGGGAGAGAGGTTACCAGTTCAGGATCGGTTCCATCGCGGTGCGGAACTCGGCCTTTTCCTGATCCGTGAGCGGGCCCAGCGGCGCGCGGCATTCACCGACGGGCAGGCCCTGCAGCTCGCAGCCGTATTTGATCTTCTGCACAAACTTGCCGGATTCCAGGATGTTCATGGCGCGGTAGAGAGTCTTCATCATCTCTTTCGCCTTATCCAGATCGCCCGCCTTGTAGGTGCGGTCGAGATCGCAGCAGGCCTTGGCCATACAGTTGGACGGGCCGCAAATCCAGCTGTCCGCACCCCAGAACATGAAATCGAGCGCAATGTCGTCGGAGCCGGAGACCAGCTGGATCTTGCCTTCGTAGCGCGAGGCGATGTCGATCGCGCGCTGCAGAACGCCCGAGCTTTCCTTGATGCCGATGACGCGCGGGTTGCCGACGAAATGGTCCATCAGCTCGAAGCTGATGTCGTTGCCGTCCTTCAGCGGGTAGGAGTAGAGCACGAGGTTCACGTCGACCTCGGCCAGCACGGTCTCATAGTGCTTGATCAGCTCTTCCTGGGTCGGACGGGTATAAAAGGGCGGGGCCAGCAGCACGTTGTCATAGCCGATTTCCTTGGCCATGGCGGTCTGCTCGATCACTTCCCGGGTGGCGGGG
>JBFOLS010000556.1:0-2411 GCA_040830225.1 Leisingera sp. | reverse complement strand
GCTGTCTTATGCCCATGCATTGAAGAACCCGCGCTGGATGCTGTCCTTCCTGGCCAATTGCCGCGCTGCGCCGTCTCGGCGGATTGCCGGACATTTGGCGGATCTGCTGGCCCATGCCGATGCCGGGATCAATCCGCTGATTGAGGCTGCGGGTGCGCAGGATCTGGTGGTGGAGCGCGGCCAGCTGTCGGTTTGGTCGACTCGCAAGGCGGCTGAGGGCGCCACTGCCGGGTTGGAGCGCCGCCGGGCGCTGGGTGTGCCCTGGCGGGAAGTGGACTTGGATGAGGCCTATGAGATGGAGCCGGGCTTGAGGCTGCCGGTGCAGCGGGCGGTGCATTTCCACGCCGCCCGGCACTTGCGCGACCCGATGGAGCTCATCACCCGGATGCACCGGGCCTTCACTGAGCTGGGCGGCACCACCCTGCGGTCGAAGGTGGAGGGGGTGCGGGCCTCGGACACGGGCGTGGAGCTGCAGGCCGGCGGGCAGAGCCTGACGGCAGGCCGTGCGGTGATTGCCAGCGGCGCGTTCTCAAAGCGCATCGAGGGGGCAGGGACGGAAAAGCTGCCTTTGGGGACGGAGCGCGGCTATTACCTGATGTTCAAAGACGAGGCCTATCGGGTTACGCGCCCGGTCGGCTGGGGGGAGGCGGGGTTTTACGCCGTGCCCCATGCACAAGGCTTGCGCTTGACCGGCACGGTGGAGATTGCCGCCGTAGATGCGCCGGTGAACCGCAGCCGCCTGGCCTTTATCGCCGGCAAGGGGGAAGAGATGTTCGGCCCGCTGCCCGTGCCGGAGAGCGAATGGCTGGGGTACCGCCCGACCATGCCGGACTCGCTGCCGGTGATCGGGCCCAGCCCGCAATCGGACCGGTTGCTTTATGCCTTTGGCCACCAGCATATCGGCCTCACCCTGGGCGGCATTACCGGGCGTCTGGTCGCGGACCTGGCCGAGGGACGACAGCCCAATATCGACCTGGCGCCCTTTGCCCCCGGCAGGCACTATGCCTGATCCTGCCTGCCTCTGGATTCCGGCGGCCAAATGAGGCATCACTCGGGGTCTGTAGAAACGCAAGCGGGCAGATCCCATGAAACTCTTTGTCGGCCTGGGCAATCCGGGCCCGAAATATGAGCGCAACCGCCATAACATCGGCTTCATGGCGCTGGACCAGATTGCCTCGGATCATGGGTTTTCCCCTTGGAAGTCCAAGTTCCAGGCGCTGCTGAGCGAGGGCAAGCTAGGTGCTGAGAAGGTGCTCCTGCTGAAACCGCAGACTTTCATGAACCTCTCCGGCCAGTCGGTGGGCGAGGCAATGCGGTTTTACAAGCTGACGCCTGCGGATGTGGTGGTGCTGCATGACGAGCTGGACCTTGCGCCGGGCAAGGCGCGGGTGAAGCAGGGCGGCGGCCATGCCGGCCACAACGGCTTGCGCTCGATCCATTCGCACATTGGCGCCGACTATGCCCGGGTGCGGCTGGGGATCGGCCATCCTGGCCACAAGGATGCCGTGGCAGGCTATGTGCTGCGCGACTTCCCCAAGGCGGACGAGGGCTGGCTGGACGACCTGATGCGCGGCATCTCTGACGGAGCGGCGGAACTGGCCCGCGGGGATGGCGGCAAGTTCATGAATGCAGTTGCCCTGCGGGTGGCACCGCCGCGCAGCTCGGCTTCCAAGCCGAAGCAGGATGGAAAGGCCGCGAAACCGGCCAAGGAAGACCCAGCGCCGGACACCCGCTCGGCGATGGAAAAACTGCTCGACAAGTTCAAGTAAACCCTGGAGACGTGCAAATGGTGAAGCTGATTATCGACACCGACCCGGGGATCGACGATGCGATGGCGATCTTCTATGCCGCCGCGGCGCCGGATATCGAGCTGCTGGGGCTGACCACAATCTTCGGCAATGTGACCACAGGCACGGCCACCCGCAACGCGCTGCGGCTGCTGGAAGCTGCAGGGCTGGATGTGCCGGTCTCTGCCGGAGCCGCGGCGCCATTGGTGCTGCCGCCGTTCACGCCTTCGGCGCATGTGCATGGTGAAGAAGGCTTTGGCGACATTCCTGCGGCTGACCCCAAGGCGGCTCCGCTGGAAGAGGAGGCTGCGGATTTCCTTTGCCGTATGGCGCGCGAGCACAAGGGCGAACTTGTGGTTTGCCCCATCGGGCCGCTGACCAATATCGCGCTTGCCATGCAGCGTGACCCGGACTTTGTGAAGAACGTGAAGTCCATCGTGATCATGGGCGGCTCGCTGGAGGAAGGCGGCAACATCACCCCGCACGCCGAGGCGAATATCTATCACGACCCGCATGCGGCCGACATCGTCTGCCAGGGCGGCGCCAAGGTAGTGTTTGTGGGGCTGGACGTTACTCACCGGATCCTTTGCCTGCCGGAGGATTTCGCGTCCATCGCGGCGCAGT
>JBFOLS010000555.1:0-12013 GCA_040830225.1 Leisingera sp. | reverse complement strand
GGGCCGGGCACTGTCAGTGGTGCGTTACATGGTGGAAGCGCTGGGCGTGCCGCCATCCCGGCTGGCTGCGAACGGCTTTGGAGAGTTCCAGCCGGTCAATCTGTCGGATACGCCTGAAGCCCGGGCGCAGAACCGGCGGATCGAGCTGAAGTTCACCGAGAAATAGGCGGGCGGCAGGCTGGGTGCCGTGCCGGCTGGCAAAGTGTCCTTGACACTGCCTGCCCTGGCCGGCGGCGGGTGCAACCCGCTTCACTAAAGGAGACAAGCTACTAGTTACGCACGGGTTGCTGCCCCACCGGGCAGTAGGGCTCCCTTATAACTATTGCAAATGCAGAGGTTATCAAATCGCCGGCCATCAGGCGGCAGGCAGCCGCATCACTGCGAGGCCGCGCCGTCCTTCGGGGCAATGTCCATGCTGCTGAGGAAGCGATCGATCTCCTCGCCGTTCCGCAGCAGCCGGGCGATGCCGCTATAGGTGCCTGCAGGCCAGGCACCGCCGCGCAGGCGGCGGCCGGCAGCGCGGAAAAACTGGGCCTGGTTCTTGGGCAGCGCTTCGCTGTGGGACACCAGCTCACCGCCGGGGCCGGTCACCGTCAGTTCCAGCGTGTCGCCCGCCTGGCCGCCAAAGGCGTAGGCCCAGAACACAAAAGCAGGCGCATCTGGTGCCAGCGGCGCTTCATCCGCGGAGCCTGCCTTGACCGCGCCGTAGTTCGGAATAGCCGTGCTGAACCCGGTCCCCAGGACACCGCCGGGCTGGTAGGGCGGCAGTTCGGCCCAGAGCGTGTCCGCAGGCGCTGCGCCGCAGGTGCCCAGCCGTTCCGGCGCAAACGGATCCACCACCGCGCCGTCCTTGCGCACCGAGAGATGCAGGTGCGGGAACTGGGTCTTGCCGGAGAGGCCAACCTCGCCCAGCACGTCGCCGGTTGAGACTTTCATGCCTTTCTGCACCTGGATCGAACCGCGTTTCATGTGGCAGTACTGTGTCTCCCAGCCGTCGGCGTGGCGTAAAATCACACCATTGCCGCATTCCTTGCCTTCGATGGCTGCCGCGTTCTCATCGGTGGCATAAGTGTCGGCCATGCTGTCGCGGGTGCCCAGGACAACCCCGTCCGCTGCTGCACGCACCTGGGTGCCGGCCTGCATATCCGACAGGTAGGGCAGGGCGAAGTCGGTGCCCTTGTGGCCATCGTAGCTGAGGGTGCCGCAGGTGAAATCGGTTGCACCGGGGCCCGGGTCGTGATCGACAAACTGCTGGATGTGGCAGTCTTCGCCCAAGGTGCATTCCAGCGGGAACTGCAAAAGAAAATCGCCCGCCGCGACGGGCGCGGCGAGCGATGTTGCTGTTATCAGTGCTGCAAGGCGCATCAATCTGCGGTCAAGAGCGGCGGCTTGTTGCCGGAGATCCGGGGTTTGCTTGGCCCTTCCAGGCGCAGATCCAGCTTGCCGTCCTTGATGCCAACCTGAACCACGCCGCCCTTGGTGAGCTTGCCGAACAGGAGTTCTTCGGCAAGCGGCTTCTTGATGTGCTCCTGGATGACCCGGCCCAGCGGACGCGCGCCCATGCGGTCGTCGTAGCCCTTGTCGGCGAGCCATTCGGCCGCCTTGCGGGTCAGCTCGATCGAGACGTTGCGGTCCATCAGCTGGGCTTCCAGCTGCAGGACGAATTTCTCGACCACCTGCAGGATCACCTCTTTGCCCAGCGGCGCAAAGGAGATCACCGCATCCAGGCGGTTGCGGAATTCCGGCGTGAAGGTGCGTTCGATCGCAGCTGTATCCTCGCCCTCGCGGCGGTCGCGGCCAAAGCCGATGGCGGCTTTCGCCTGCTCGGATGCGCCCGCATTGGAGGTCATGATCAGGATCACGTTGCGGAAGTTCACGGTGCGGCCGTTGTGGTCGGTCAACTGGCCGTTGTCCATCACCTGCAACAGGATGTTGTAGACATCCGGATGCGCCTTCTCGATCTCATCCAGCAGCAGCACGCAGTGCGGGTGCTGGTCGACGCCATCAGTGAGCAGGCCGCCCTGATCAAAACCGACATAGCCCGGAGGCGCGCCGATCAGGCGGGAGACCGCGTGTTTCTCCATGTATTCCGACATGTCGAAGCGCAGCAGTTCCACACCCAGCTGATCTGCCAGCTGCTTGGCCACCTCGGTCTTGCCGACGCCGGTGGGGCCCGCAAACAGGTAGTTGCCGATCGGCTTTTCGGGTTCGCGCAGGCCGGCGCGGGCCAGCTTGATGGCGCTCGACAGGGCGGTAATCGCATCGTCCTGGCCGAAGACCACACGTTTCAGCGACTTCTCCAGATCCTTCAGCACCTCGGCATCGTCCTTGGAGACGTTTTTCGGCGGGATACGGGCGATCTTGGCCACCACGGCTTCGATCTCCTTGACGCCGATGGTTTTGCGGCGCTTGCTTTCGATGATCAGATGCTGCGCGGCGCCGGCCTCGTCAATCACGTCAATCGCCTTGTCCGGCAGCTTGCGGTCGTTGATGTAGCGCGCCGACAGTTCGACGGCGGTCTTGATCGCATCGCCGGTGAACTTGATGCCGTGATGCTCCTCGAAATAGGGTTTCAGCCCCTTCAGGATTTCGATGGAGTCCTCCACCGAAGGCTCGTTCACGTCGATCTTCTGGAACCGGCGGCTGAGCGCGCGGTCCTTTTCGAAATGCTGGCGGAACTCCTTGTAGGTGGTGGAGCCCATGGTGCGCAGCTTGCCGCCCTGCAGCGCAGGTTTCAGCAGGTTGGAGGCGTCCATGGCACCGCCGGAGGTGGCGCCCGCACCGATCACGGTGTGAATTTCATCGATGAACAGAACTGCGTCCGGGTGGTCTTCCAGTTCGGAGACCACAGCCTTCAGCCGTTCCTCAAAGTCGCCGCGGTAGCGGGTGCCTGCCAGAAGCGCGCCCATGTCGAGCGAATAGATGGTGGTTTCCGACAGGATCGGCGGGGTTTCGCCGGAGACGATGCGGCGCGCCAGGCCTTCAGCGATGGCCGTCTTGCCAACACCGGGGTCGCCCACCAAGAGCGGGTTGTTTTTGCGGCGGCGGCACAGAACCTGGATGCAGCGCTCCACCTCGTGGTCGCGGCCGATCAGCGGATCGATATCGCCTTCGCGGGACTTGGCGTTCAGGTCGACGCAGTATTTCGCCAGCGCGGACTCTTTCTTCTCGCCTTCCGGTGCAGCGGTCAAATTGTCCTCTTCCTGCTCGGTGGCACCGGTCACAGGGCGGGACTCGCCGAAGGCAGGGTCCTTGGCAACGCCATGGGCGATGAAGTTCACCGCGTCATAGCGGGTCATCTCCTGGTCCTGCAGGAAGTATGCGGCGTCGCTTTCGCGTTCGGCAAAGATGGCCACCAGCACATTGGCGCCGGTCACCTCGGTGCGGCCCGAGCTTTGCACATGGATCGCGGCACGCTGAATGACGCGCTGGAAGGCAGCGGTCGGAACCGCCTCGGACCCATCGATGTCGGTCACCAGGTTGGCCAGATCCTCATCCACGAATTCCACCAAGGATGATCGCAATTCGGACAAGTCGACACTGCAGGCGCGCATCACGCGGGCCGCGTCGGGCTCGTCGATCAGGGCCAGAAGCAGATGTTCCAGGGTTGCGAATTCATGACGGCGTTCATTCGCCAGCGCCAGCGCTGCGTGAATGGCCTGTTCCAGGGTGCTCGAGAATGAAGGCACGGGCGTGCTCCTCTGATCTTGGGTTGGCCGGTACGGGGTCGGCGTTAACCATCCCCTCAGTTCAACCATGTGCTTATAAGGTTAGAGTTTGGTTGATAGCGCGCCGGCTTCAAGGGCTTTTCTGCATTTTGGGGTCACAAATATTTTCTCCCTGTTGCCCCTTGACCCACTTGATTTGCTCAGAAATTGTCCTTGCGCTTGCGGATTTCGGCAAAAACATCTGCGTCTTCAGCATCTTCCATGCCCAGATGCGCCCTCACGGCGGTGTCACCCGCGCGCAGGAACGGGTTGGTGTCAAGCTCCAGCTGCAGGGAGGACGGCACCGTCGGCACATCGTTTTCGCGGGCCTTTGCGATATCACGGATACGTGCCTGCAACGCCGGGTTGCCGGGGTCCACGGTCTCCGCAAAGGCACCGTTAGCCTGAGTGTATTCATGCCCTGAGTAAACCATAGTTTGCGGCGGCAGCGCGGCAAGACGCGACAGGCTTTTCCACATCTGGGGCGGGGTGCCTTCGAACAGCCGGCCGCAGCCGAGTGCCATCAGGCTGTCAGCGGTAAAGACGGCATCCGCACCGGGCATGTAAAAGGCGATGTGGCCCACTGTGTGGCCGGAGACATCCGTCACCTGCACCTCTTCGCCCAGAAGCGTGAAGCTTCCGCCATCCTCAACCGCCAGGTCCAGCTCAGGCAGCCGATGCGCATCTGCCGCAGCTCCGATCACCTTGGCGCCATAAGCTTTGCGCAGCTCGGCGACCCCGTCCACATGGTCCCAGTGGTGGTGGGTCAGCAGGATCCAATCCAGGCCCCAGCCGCGTTCGCTCAGAGCCGATCTGACGGCGCCCGCTTCGGGTGCATCGACCAGCGCGGTTTCACCCGAGGCCGGATTATGGATCAAAAAGGCATAGTTATCCGACAGACAGGGCAGGGTGATGATCTCAAGAGGCATGGCCATTCGCCTTTACATTGCTAAACTGCGCCCAGATTGGCCGAAGGAGCAGGCGCCCGCAATGCATCTTGATGTTCAGGATCTGAGGAATTTTTATTACCGTAGCACGCTGGGGCGCGCGGCGCAGGCCTCTATCCGCGGCCGGTTGCTGGAGCTGTGGCCTGAGGCCGAGGGGCAGACCGTTGCAGGGTTCGGCTTTGCCGCGCCGCTGCTGCGCCCCTACCTCACCGGTGCGCGCCGGGTAATGGCGCTGATGCCGGGGCCGCAGGGGGTGATGCAATGGCCTGCGGGCCAGCCCAATGTCTCGGTTCTGTGCGAGGAAACCAGCTGGCCCATCGACACCGGCCGCATCGACCGGCTGGTGGTCCTGCACGGGCTGGAGACTTCAGAGCGGCCAACGAAGCTGCTGGAGGAATGCTGGCGGGCGCTGGGACCCGGGGGGCGGGCGATCTTCATCGTGCCGAACCGGGCCGGGTTCTGGGCGCGCTCGGACCGGACGCCGTTTGGCTTTGGCCGCCCTTATACGCTGCGCCAGCTGGAGGCCCAGCTGCGCGACCATCAGTTCGCCATCGAACAGCACACCGCGGCGCTCTACCGGCTGCCCAGCCACAAGCGGTTCTGGCTGAAATCCGGCGGCATGCTCGAGAAGATGGGCCGCAAGCTGCCGGCAATGATAGCGGGCGGCGTGTTCATGGTCGAGGTCAGCAAGCAGACCTACCCGCAAAAGGGCCAGATGATCCGCAGCAAGACCCCCAGCCGCATCCGGGTGCTGGAGGGGCTGTCCAACCCGATGCCGGAACCGGCCTGATGCCCGGACCGTCAAGCGCCGCGGCTCCGGACGGCAGCTTGCCGCTGCCCCGCGCGGGGCTCAGGCCGTATTGATTGTGATCTGAGAGGCAAACTCCAGATTGCTGCTTAGCAGCGGCGGCTTGGTGACATAGTCGTATTCATAGGCATCGCCGCCGTCATGGGTATAATCAGCCCAGCCGTTTTGCCCCAGGTTGAGTTCTGCAATTGGTACCATACCCCGTTCCTCCCAGCGGGTTTCGTAGTTCTCCACCAGATCCTCTTCCGAGTATTCGACGCCCTCCGGTACATAGATCAGCGCCAGCCCGTGGTCTTCGCCGCCGGAACAGCAGGCATCGGCCGGATAATGGGAGGTGACATAATAGACCGGCAGAATGGTTCCCCCGGTGCCTTCCGGGAACACAAGGTCCAGTTCGTCCTCTTCATCCATTCGAAAGCCGCCGCGCACGGTGCCATGTTCAAAGACGTCCGCCGCCTGCCCAGGCGTATAGATCAGCCGAACGGTATCGGCCGTTTCCCCGGTTTCGCCGGCGCCGTCGTCAGTGGTGTCGATGCTCTGGCCAAGTCCGGTGACCACAGTGTCCGCACCGCCGCTGCCGAGCCAGATACGGAACTCGCTGGTGGTGTCCGGATCTATGTAGACCGTCTCATCTTCCCCGGTTCCTTCAAATACTCTGGCACCATTAAGTTCGTCGAGGGTTTCAGGGTCGATCTGCTCCGGTTCGCCGTCCGCGGCCACAACGGTCAAACCGTCCTCTTCAACCGGCGGCGCGCTGCCTTCCTCCGGGCGTTCGGCGCTTTCTTCTTCATCCTCGCTGTCGATAACGGCTGCCGCAACTGCAATACCGGCGGTTGCGATCAGAATGGCTGCAAGCATGAAATGCCTCCGGTTGAATCGATGTGTAAAATAATCCCGCATAATTGCGGAAGGCGGCTGTTGTGTCCAGTGTCCTTACTCTTTGGAACGCCGTTTCAGCGCAGAGGGCTGCTAGCCTGGCTTGAGGGCAGGGCAGAGGGGCGCTCTTTTCGATTCCCTGAATGCCGGCGAAGCATTCCGCACCGCCTCAAACCGTGGTTTTCCACCGATATGTGACGATTTTTGACGCAAATGCCGCTTTCCGGAATCGCCAAATCCTGCAGATCAGCGGCACTTTTTTAATTATATACTGTGGTCAAAGGGCCGCACTTCCGGCAAGTGATTGAAAACATGAGAAACTTGCTTTCTTATGTTACCGTTATAGAGAGTTGATAGGTCGCATCCGCTCTGCTAGACCCACGCTGATTTCAACGCCCCGCTGCCAAGGGGGGCTGACTCACGCCCCCGGACGCCGCCTGAAGGCCAGGCACGCCAACCGGGGCCAAAAACATATCGGAAGGGTGGACGTGTCCGAACCAGCTTCGATTTCTGCAGGCATTGCTGCGCGCTATGCCACGGCGGTGTTCGACATCGCGGAAGAAAACAAGGCGCTCGACAGCCTTGAATCCAGCATCAATGACCTGGCAGCCGCGCTGGCTGACAGCGAAGACCTCAACAATCTGATCCACTCGCCGCTCGTGTCGCGCGAAGAGCAGGGCGCCGCTATCACCGCGGTGGCTGACAAGATGGGGGTTGATCCCGTCCTGCGCAATACCCTGGCTCTGATGGCCGACAAGCGCCGCCTGTTCGTGGTGCCCGCGCTGGTTGACGCGCTGCGCGCCCGCCTGGCGGATGCCCGCGGCGAAGTCACCGCCGAAGTGGTCTCCGCCAAGGCGCTGACCAAGACCCAAAGCGAAAAGCTGGCCAAGACCCTGGCCGAGCGCGTGGGCAAGAAAGTTACCATTAATGCTTCCGTCGATGCCTCCATCATCGGCGGTCTTGTCGTTAAAGTGGGCTCGAAGATGATCGACAGCTCGATCCGCTCCAAGCTCAACTCCCTACAGAATGCAATGAAAGAGGTCGGATAAATGGGTATCCAAGCAGCAGAGATTTCTGCGATCCTTAAAGACCAGATCAAGAATTTTGGTCAAGAAGCCGAAGTGGCAGAAATCGGCCGCGTGCTGTCCGTCGGTGACGGTATTGCCCGCGTCTACGGCCTCGACAACGTTCAGGCCGGTGAAATGGTCGAATTCCCGGGCGGCATCATGGGCATGGCGCTAAACCTGGAAAGCGACATCGTCGGTATCGTGATCTTCGGCTCCGACCGCGACATTAAAGAAGGCGACACCGTCAAGCGCACCACCGCGATTGTGGACGTTCCGGTCGGCAACGGCCTGCTGGGCCGCGTTGTTGACGGCCTGGGTAACCCGCTGGACGGCAAAGGCCCCATCGAAGACGTGACCCGCGGCGTTGCCGACGTGAAAGCACCGGGCATTATCCCGCGTAAATCGGTTCACGAGCCGATGGCAACCGGCCTCAAGTCCGTTGACGCGATGATCCCGATCGGCCGCGGCCAGCGCGAGCTGATCATTGGCGACCGCCAGACCGGCAAAACCGCCGTTGCTCTGGACGCGATGCTGAACCAGAAATCCTACAACGACGCCGCAGGCGACGACGAGAGCAAGAAGCTGTACTGCGTATACGTCGCGGTTGGCCAGAAGCGTTCCACCGTTGCTCAGCTGGTGAAGAAACTGGAAGAGTCCGGCGCGATGGAATACTCCATCGTTGTGGCCGCAACCGCGTCCGACCCGGCACCGCTGCAGTTCCTGGCCCCCTATGCCGCAACCGCAATGGCTGAATTCTTCCGCGACAACGGCCGCCATGCGCTGATCATCTATGATGACCTGTCCAAACAGGCGGTTGCCTACCGTCAGATGTCGCTGCTGCTGCGCCGTCCGCCGGGACGTGAAGCCTATCCGGGCGACGTTTTCTACCTGCACTCCCGCCTGCTGGAGCGTTCGGCAAAGCTGAACGAAGACTTCGGTGCCGGCTCGCTGACCGCGCTGCCGATCATTGAAACCCAGGGCGGCGACGTGTCCGCGTTTATTCCTACCAACGTGATCTCGATCACCGACGGCCAGATCTTCCTGGAAACCGAACTGTTCTACCAGGGCATCCGCCCCGCCGTGAACACCGGTCTGTCGGTTTCCCGCGTTGGCTCCTCGGCCCAGACCAAGGCGATGTCCTCGGTTGCCGGCCCGGTTAAGCTGTCGCTGGCTCAGTACCGCGAAATGGCTGCCTTTGCCCAGTTCGGCTCCGACCTGGACGCCGCCACCCAGCAGCTGCTGGCCCGTGGCGCCCGTCTGACCGAGCTGATGAAGCAGGCGCAGTACTCGCCGCTGACCAACGCCGAAATCGTCTGCGTCATCTTCGCCGGCACCAACGGCTACCTCGACAAAGTCGACGTCAAGGACGTTGGCCGCTACGAGGCAGGCCTGCTGAGCCACCTGCGCGGCAAGCACGCCGACCTGCTCGCGGACATCACCAACAACGACCGTAAGGTGAAGGACGAGCTGGCTGACAAGGTTAAGGCTGCGCTGGACGAGTTCGCCGCTAGCTTCGCTTAAGGGGGGACGAGGCGATGCCGAGTCTTAAGGACCTTAAAAACAGGATCGAGTCGGTCAAATCGACCCGCAAGATCACCAAAGCCATGCAGATGGTGGCCGCGGCGAAACTTCGCCGCGCCCAGGAAGCTGCCGAGGACTCCCGTCCCTATACCAAGCGGTTCAACGCCGTGATGGCAGGGCTGGCGGCCTCGGTCGGCGGCAGCGAGTCAGCGCCCAAGCTGCTTCGCGGCACCGGCAGCGACCAGAACCAGCTGCTTGTCGTGATGACCGCCGAGCGCGGTCTGTGCGGCGGCTTCAACTCGAACATTGCCAAGCTCGCCCGCCAAAAGGCGGAAGAGCTGAAGGCCGCGGGCAAGACGGTCAAAGTTCTGACCGTCGGCAAAAAGGGCCGCGACGCCCTGAAGCGCGACCTGGGTGATGACTTCATCGGCCATGTGGACCTGAGCGAAGTGAAGCGGGTTGGCTATGCCAACGCGCAGGACATCGCCAAGGGGATCCTTACCCGCTTTGACGCAGGTGAGTTTGATGTTGCCACGATCTTCTACGCGGAGTTCGTCAACGTCGTGACCCAGATCCCCACCGCACAGCAGATCATTCCGGCTTCCTTCGAAGCATCGGAAGGCGAAAGCACTGGTGCCGTCTATGACTACGAGCCCGGCGAAGAGCAGATCCTTGCAGACCTGCTGCCGCGCGGCGTGGCGACCCAGATCTTCTCGGCCCTGCTGGAAAACGGTGCATCCGAACAGGGTGCGCGGATGAGCGCGATGGACAATGCCACCCGCAACGCGGGCGACATGATCGACAAGCTGACCATCCAGTTCAACCGCTCGCGCCAAGCCGTGATCACCAACGAGCTGATTGAAATCATTTCGGGCGCTGAGGCGCTCTAAGAGACAACCGGAGACCAACAAATGGCAAATGCAAAAGGCAAGGTGACTCAGATCATCGGCGCCGTTGTGGACGTCCAGTTTGACGACCACCTGCCCGCAATTCTGAACGCACTGAACACCGAGAACGACGGTAAGAACCTGGTTCTGGAAGTGTCCCAGCACCTGGGCGAGAACACCGTCCGCTGCATCGCGATGGACGCGACCGAGGGCCTGGTCCGCGGCCAGTCCGTGGAAGACACCGGCGCACCGATCTCGATCCCGGTCGGCAACGCCACCCTGGGCCGTATCCTGAACGTCGTGGGCGAGCCCGTGGACGAAAAGGGCCCGGTGAACGCAACCGAGACCCGCGCGATCCACCAGCCCGCACCCGAGTTCAACGACCAGTCGACCGAGTCGGAAGTTCTGGTGACCGGCATCAAGGTGATCGACCTGCTGGCGCCTTACTCCAAAGGCGGCAAGATCGGCCTGTTCGGCGGCGCCGGCGTGGGCAAAACCGTTCTGATCATGGAACTGATCAACAACATCGCAAAAGTGCACTCGGGCTACTCCGTGTTCGCGGGTGTTGGCGAACGGACCCGTGAAGGCAACGACCTGTACTGGGAAATGATCGAATCCAACGTGATCAAGCCGGACAACCTGGAAGAATCGCAGGTTGCCCTGGTTTACGGTCAGATGAACGAACCTCCGGGAGCCCGTGCCCGTGTTGCGCTGACCGGCCTGACCCTGGCCGAACAGTTCCGCGACCAGTCCGGCACCGACGTTCTGTTCTTCGTGGACAACATCTTCCGCTTTACCCAGGCGGGTTCCGAGGTGTCCGCTCTGCTCGGCCGTATTCCTTCGGCTGTGGGCTACCAGCCGACCCTGGCAACCGACATGGGCGCCATGCAGGAACGCATCACCTCCACCAAGAACGGCTCGATCACCTCGATCCAGGCGGTTTACGTTCCTGCGGACGACCTTACCGACCCGGCACCGGCAACCACCTTTGCCCACCTGGACGCGACCACCGTTCTTAACCGTGCGATCTCGGAACTCGGCATCTACCCCGCTGTGGACCCGCTCGACTCCTCGTCGCGCCTGATGGACCCGCAGATCGTTGGCGAAGAGCACTACGCAGTGGCGTCCGACGTTCAGCAGATCCTCCAGCGCTACAAGTCGCTGCAGGACATCATCGCGATCCTCGGCATGGACGAACTGTCGGAAGAGGACAAGCTGACCGTTGCGCGTGCGCGTAAGATCCAGCGTTTCCTGTCCCAGCCGTTCGACGTTGCGAAGGTCTTCACCGGCTCCGACGGTGTCCAGGTTTCCCTGGAAGACACCATCTCGTCGTTCAAGGCCGTTGTGGCTGGCGAATACGACCACCTGCCCGAAGGCGCCTTCTACATGGTTGGCGGCATCGACGAAGTGATCGCCAAAGCCGAGAAGATGGCTGCGGAAGCCGCCTAAGAACGGATTTTCCCCTGCGCCGCCCGGCGGGGCGGGGGAACCCTGAAAGGAGGCCCCAATGGCACAAACGATGCAATTCGACCTCGTGAGCCCCGAGCGGAGCCTGGCTTCGCTGCAGGCCAGCGCGGTTCAGATCCCCGGAGCCGAGGGTGACATGACGGCGATGCCTCAGCACGCGCCGACCATCACCACCCTGCGCCCCGGTGTCCTGAAGGTCGAAAGCCCCGAGGGCAACTCGGAGTATCTGGTGACCGGCGGTTTTGCCGAAATCGCAGGCGACAGCCTGTCGGTTCTGGCCGAGCGCGCGATCCCGATGGCCGAGATGACCCGCGATCAGATGAACACGCTGATCGAGGAAGCCCGAGAGATGTACAAGACCGCGAAAGAGGAAGACCAGCCGCACGGCCTGGTCGAGGACGCAGCCAAGCTGCTTGCCGACATGGAAGCCCTGGGCACCCATATGTCCCTCTGATCCAACCGCGGATTGGAAGAAATAGGAACCGGCTCCTGTTGGAGCCGGTTTTCTTGTTGGGCAGGCGCAGCCTGAGTATCACCCTGTGTCCGCTTTCTGCAGAAAGCGGACTTTGCAATACATCCCATTGGATGGCACCTACCGGGACTTTGCCGCCGTTGCCCTTCCTGGTGTTTGCTGACGCAGCATTCGCTCGCGGGTGCGGCGTGATTTTCGCTGTGAAACAGCATGTGTCGCCAAACCGGCCGTTGAAAGTCAGCCCGAGAGGCCAAATTCAAT
>JBFOLS010000554.1:0-4508 GCA_040830225.1 Leisingera sp. | reverse complement strand
GATGCCGCCAGCTGGATCATGCTGCGGCTGCCGCGCGAAGTGTCGGAATTGTGGCAGGAGTGGCTGGCCGAGCATGAGCCGGGCCGCGCCGCCAAGGTTATGGCGCGGCTGCGGGAGATGAACGGCGGCCGGGATTATGATCCGCGCTGGGGGCACCGGATGCGCGGTGAGGGGCGCTATGCCGAAATGATCGCGCAACGCTTCAAGGCGGCATGCAAGCGGCTGGGGCTGCAGGAGAGAAGCCCCGAGCTTCGGACCGACCTCTTTGCCCGGCCGCCGCAGCCCGGCGACCAGCTCGCCTTGTTTTGACCGGGTTTAGGCACGCTGCAGCGGCGCATCTGTGCTATACTGCCCAAGCAATAACGGAAAGGAAGGTGTCTCATGACGTCTGTCGCGATCAAAGCACGGGTCACGGGCCGCGTGCAGGGCGTGGCTTTCCGCACCTGGGCCAGGGCGGAGGCCGTGCGCCATGGGCTGTCCGGCTGGGTCCGCAACGAACCGGACGGGTCTGTCAGGGCCCTGCTGATGGGGCCGGCGGCCAGTGTTGCCGATATGGTGCGCCGGATGGGCCGCGGGCCGGGCGCCGCAGCTGTGAAGGATGTTCTGACCGAAAGAACGGACCCCGAACCGGGCCTGACCGAATTCAGGATCGTCGGATAGTCCGGAAGGCACGCGCGGCTGCATCTGTTCCAGCGCATGCAGCAGTGGCTGCAGGCAGGGCGGGACGGGTGCTCCGTCGGCGCGGGGGGGCCAAGCCCGGGTGCCGCGCCTGAAAACACTATGGCGCCGCATGTCAGCATGCGGCGCCGTTTTCCTTTGCGGCCAGTGTGTTGCCAGCCGTTGTTTTGGCGGTGCCTCAGGCGCGGCGGCGCCGGCGGGAGCGGCGTTCACCGCCCGCGTTAGCACCTTCCCCGGTGCCATCGCTGTCAGAGGTGAACGGACCCAGAACCTCAACGATTTTCTCCAGCGCCGGACGGTCGCCGCGCGGGCGGGTGTCCAAGGCTTCGCGCATTGCGCGCAGGTGGTCCGGCATGGTGCCGCCGCAGCCGCCGATGATCTTAGCGCCGGAGTCGCGGGCCATGACGGCATACTCGCCCATCAGCTCGGGTGTTCCGTCATAATGGATGTGCCCGTCAACGTATTTCGGGATGCCTGCGTTGCCCTTGGAGATAATCGGGCGCTCTGTGCCCTGTGCGGCAAAGCCCAGCACGGTGCGCAGGATGTCTGAGGCACCGGTGCCGCAGTTGGCGCCAAAGGCCAGCGGCGCGTTTTCAAACTCCTCAACCAACTGGGCCAGATCCGCCGAGGTCACCCCCATCATGGTGCGGCCGGCGGTGTCAAAGCTCATGGTGCCGCACCAGGGCATATCCGCCAGCTTGAAGGCTTCGGCGGCCGCACGGAACTCCTCCGGTGCGGAAATGGTTTCCAGCCACAGCACGTCGGCGCCGCCTTCTTTCAGAGCGTCGGCCTGCTCGTGGAACATCTCCACCGCCAGGGCGTGGGACATCTCACCGACTGGTTCAAAAATCTCACCGGTCGGGCCAACCGAGCCCGCAACGGCGATCTTGCGCCCGGACTTTTCGGCGACTTCGCGGCCCAGTTCGGCGGCAATGCGGTTCAATTCGCGCACCCGGCCCTGGGCGTCATGCAGTTTCAGGCGCGCTGCGGTGCCGCCGAAGCTGTTGGTCAGGAACAGGTCGCTGCCGGCATCCACCGAGCCCTGGTAGAGCGCCATGATCTTTTTGGGCTCATCGGTGTTCCACAGCTCCGGCGCGTCGCCGGATTGCAGTCCCATGGCAAACAGGTTGGTTCCGGTGGCGCCGTCCGCCAGCAGAACATCCTTGGTCTCAAGCAGGTGGGTGAAGGTATTGGTCATTGCTCATGTCCCGGTAAGGGGCCGCTGCAAACGGATTGCGGGCGGCTGATATGTCTGGTTTTCTCTCTCATGCCGTATGGGCGAGCGCAATTTCATTTTCTTCATCTTCATTATGAGTTTGCGCACCGGCAGCGGCCGGCAGCACTGCGGGCGGGCGGTGCACCAGGCGGGCCAGTTCAGCAATGCATAACGCCATTTGCAGCCAATTAGGGGCGGCCATGTACCGTGGCTCCCACTGCGGGGCAAAGCAGGCCTTGAAACGGCGCAGGCCGCGGTCGATGCCTTTCGCCAGCCGGTGATCTGGAACCGCGGCCAGCGACAGGCGCGAGATGCCTGCCTCGGCGGCCGCCGCAATTCCGGCGCGCACCAGCGCGTGGCCGGTTCCATCGGGCACGTCCGGCCGCATGCGGATCAGGTCCAGGCACCACTCACGCGAAGAGGTGTGAAAACTGGCAAAACCGATGAGTTTGCCATTTTGAAAGGCCAGTACAACCTCCTGTCCGGATAGGTAACCGGGCTCGAACCTGCCCATTGTGGTGCCATATGCAGTGCCGTGGGCCGTCTGCCAATCCGTATCGACCTCCTGCATCTGATCAAAGGGCAGGGCGCCGCTCGCCTGATAAACCTCGAGCCCCGACTTTTCCGCATGGCGGAGCTTGCGGCGCAGCTGGCGCCGGCGGGAGCCGCCTTCGGTGAAGGCCATAGGGTCCAGGACGGCCTCCTCGGCAACGCGCAAAATGCGCCACCCGGATCTGCGCGCCATCAGCGAGGTGCGGCGGCTGCATTTGTAATAGCAGGCGGCGGCATTGCGGCTGCGGGCGTAGACGGCCAGAGGGGTAAAAGTTTCCGCAGCCAGGCCGGACAGCGGGTCGAACAGGGCAATGCTGGATTGCGGCGTGTTCAATAGAGCCAGCTGGTTCAGCCCGAAAGCCTGAACCTGGCCGCCGTTCTGCCGAATGATCCCGGTTTCCGAACAGGGGCGGCTATGCGGCAAGGCTGCGGGCGGCAAAGCCCGGCTGCCCATCAGGTCCGCGTCTGTCAAAGGCTTGTTCTGCAGAGGCAGCAGTCTGGGAAACACCAGCAACAGGCCGGATAGAATTGCAGGAACTGCATAGTACATCAGTCGGAACGCCAGCAGCCCGGCAATCAAAGTGCTGTCGGGCACGGCCGGCAAAAGGGCGCAGAGCGCCAGTTCAAACGGGCCGGCGCCGCCAGGGGCTGAAGACATCACCGCCAGCCCCAGTGCAACGGTATAGGCTGTCAAAAGCGGCGCCCAGGCCACGCCGGCGTCCGCTGGCAGCAACAGCCACAAAGCGGTGCCGGCCGCCGCGACATCTGCAACCGCCCAGAAACCCAGTGCTGCCATCGCTGTCAGCGAAGGCCAGCGCAGCTTGAGGCAGAACAACGGCATCTCCGGATGCAGGAAGCTGATAACTGAGATGCCTGCGGCCGCCAGCAGTATCAGCCCCCCGGCCCAGGCAAGGCCCGGCGCGGGCGGAGCCAGGAGCAGTGCCGCACCGCAGATCACGGAAAGCGCGGCCAGGAAGGTTGCGGCCACCAGGGCCGTTAGCTGGCCGGCCTGCAGCGGAGACAGGCCCGGCAGAAGCCGCCAGCGCGCATAAGCGCCGGTAAAGAGGCCGAACCCGGCAGTTTGCGAAAACGCTATAGCAGCCATGCCGGCCGGCCGTGCAGCCGGCCCGTCCAGGCCGGTCTCAAGATGCCGGTGGGCCACGGAATCATAGCGCCCCAGCGCCCAGAAGCTGAAGGCCGTGGCCAGTGCGGCGCCTGCCCATTTCCAAGCGGGCAGGCCGGACAGCACGGCGCCGAGATCGTGCAGCGGCGGAAAGTCGGTCTGCGCCTGCAGCAGCCAGAGGCAGCTCCCCATTACCAGAAACGGCAGGGTCAGCCGGAGAAACCGCGCGGCCGGTCTGGCAGCGGTGGAATTGGAAAACAGCATGGCAATCCTTGGCTGGCAAAGCAGAAAGGCATTCCGCGGCAGTCTAAGCCTTGCGGTTTTCAGTTCAGTTAACCTGTAAAATTGTGCGCTATTCGTGCCGCGCAACTCTAATCATGAGCTGCGGGTCCAAGGGAAGGCGGCTGCACCGGATCGCCGCCAATGCCGCCGGGCGTTGCCTGCTGGTGTGCCGGGTTGTTCAGCCTGCCTCGCTTAGTATTTCTGCCCGGGCTTGCGGCATCAACTCGCGGATCTTGCTTCGGATCTGCTCTTCGCTGGCCCGGTGGCCGAGGTCGCCGGTCAGCTTGCGCACGACATCCTCGTGGCCGGCTTCTTCCAAATCCACAGCAACGATTTCCTGGGCGTAGTTCCCGGCCGCTGAGCCGGTTTTGCCCAATAGCTCCGCCGCCCAAAGCCCGACCAGCTTGTTGCGGCGCGCCCGCGCCTTGAACTGCATTTCCTCGTCATGCGCGAATTTAGCCTCAAAAGCCTGTTCGCGTTCGTCGAATGTTGTCATGGCTGATCCTCATTAACCGCTTGTACCTGTTACATGATAGGAGCATGATACTGCTCTAGGGCAAGAAAAAACTGTGCCGGGAAAAGCCTTTGTGCGGCTGTGCAGAGGCGGCGGGCAAGGCTTTTGCAAACCTCTGGCCGCGGTCCAGTGCAAAGGTGCCG
>JBFOLS010000553.1:0-5925 GCA_040830225.1 Leisingera sp. | reverse complement strand
GGGAATGGCATGCAGGCCTGCCTCGGCCATCAGCGGGATCAGCTTGGACACATAATAGTTGTCCATGGAATGCATCGAGGTCAGATGCGATCCCGCCACCCTGCCCTGCAACCCCAGCCTTTGTGTTTCATAGGCCAGGGTTTCCACATGGCGGCTCATCGGGTCATCGCTTTCGTCGCAATGCATATCCACCATCAGCCCGCGTTCAGCGGCCAATTCACACAACAGCCGGACACTTTCGGCACCGTCCGCCATGGTGCGTTCAAAATGAGGGATGCCGCCCACGACATCCACCCCCATATCCAATGCGCGGATGGTGTTCTCCATGGCAGTGGGGTCGCGCAAGACACCATCCTGCGGAAAGGCAACCAGCTGCAGGTCCAGGTAGTCCCTGACCTTTTCGCGCACCTCCAGCAGCGCTTGAACGCCCTTCAGCTCATCATCGCATGTATCCACATGGCTGCGGATTGCACCGATCCCCTTGGCGATGGCCAGATCGCAATAGCGCAGCGCACGTTCGATGATGTCATCGACGGTCTGAACCGGCTTCAGCTCACCCCACAGGGCGATGCCTTCCAGCAGGGTGCCTGAAACATTCATCCGCGGTGTGCCAAGGGACAGGGTCGCATCCATGTGGAAATGGGGATCCACAAAAGGCGGCGAGACAAGATAGCCGTCTGCCTCGATCACTTCCTTGGCTTCGGCGGCGATCCCCGCCTCAACCGCCGCAATCCGGCCGCCCTTGCAGGCAATATCGACGCCCGTTTGCCCATCAGTCAGGCCGGCGTTTCTGACGATAAGGTCAAACATAGGGTTCTCCTTCGCAAAGCGGTTTCCTAGCGCTGCCCCTTGAACCAGGGGGTCAGCAGCGCGCGCGGATAGTCGGCAGAACGGGCTGCAATGACAAGCGCGATGATCGACAGGATGTACGGCGCCATCAGGAAAACCTGACCGGGCACCAAGGCACCCATCTCGGTCTGCAGGCGCACCTGCAGGGCATCAAAGGCGCCAAACAGCAATGCGCCGAACAGTGCCTTGCCGGGGCGCCAGCTGGCAAAGATCACCAGTGCGATGCAAACCCATCCGCGCCCGTTGACCATTCCGAAGAAGAAAGCGTCAAAGGCGCTCATAGTCAGGAAGGCACCGCCAAGCGCCATCAGCGCGGAGCCCGCGGTGATCGCCCCGATGCGCAGACCGTAAACAGACAGCCCTTGCGCATCAACGCTGTCAGGATTGTCTCCCACCGCCTGAATGGCCACGCCCAATGCCGTGCGGTTCATCACGTACCAGACCAGTGCCACCATCAGCAGCGCAAGCCAGGTGAGCGCCGTCTGCTGGAACAGTACCGGGCCCAGAAAAGGCAAATCCGACAGCAGCGGAACATCCAGGGCCTGAAACGGCTCGATCCGGGGCGGCGAGGACACATTAGGCAATGCGGTGCGGTAAGTGTAATAGCTGACGGAAGTGGCAAACAGCGTTATGCCTAACCCGGACACATGCTGAGACAGGCCCAGGGGCACTGTCAGAACCGCATGCAGCAGCCCGAACAGTGCTCCGGCCGCTGCCGCCGCAAGGACACCGCCCCAAAGGCCGGCGCCAAGCCAAACCGCCATCCAGCCGCACATGGCCCCGACGACGAAGATCCCCTCGATCCCGAGATTCAGAACGCCTGCGCGCTCACAGATCAGCGCCCCCAGCACACCAAAGATCAGCGGTGTCGCAATGCGCAGCGACGCTGCCCAGAAACTCTCGCTCAGGAGAATGTTCAGAAGGTCCATCATGATACGGCCTCCTTGGTGCGCAAAATGCGGTACTTGGCCAGAAAGCCCCCGATCAGCACGCAGAGCAAAGACATCGAGACAACGAGGTCAGCCAGGAAGGACGATACGCCCATGGCACGGCTCATGCTGTCGGCGCCTACGAAAACCGAGGCAATGAACAGGGCGGCGACCACCACGCCTGCAGGCGACAAACCGGCCAGCATCGCAACCACAATGCCGGTATAGCCAAAACCCGGTGACAGATCCGAGGTCAGATAGCCCTTCAGCCCCGCAACCTCGCTCACGCCTGCGAGGCCGGCCAGCGCGCCGGAAATCGCGGCCACGCCGAACAGCGAGCGGTTCACGTTGATCCCCGCATGGCGCGCGGCGGCGGCATTTTCCCCGACCGCACGCAATTTGAAGCCCCAGACCGACCGCGCCAGCATGAACTGGGCAATCGCTGCCAGTACAAGCGCGATGATCAGCCCGGAATGCACCCGCATCCGCTCCATCAGGGGCGGCAGCATTCCCTGGTCCAGAACCGGCGCAGACTGCGGCCAGCCAAGGCCCATGGGGTCCTGCAAGGGACCTTCCAGCATCATCTGAAGGAAGATCAGGATAATGAAGTTCAGCAGAAGGGTCGTCACAACCTCGTCGGCCCCGAAGCGGACTTTCAAATATGTTGGCGCCATCATGCCCGCCGCACCTGCTCCGGCACCCAAAAGGATGATCAGCGGCAGCAGGACAATGCCCGGGGCATCCAGGTAGCCCGACCCAATCGCAACGGCCGCCATCGCACCGAGGTAAAGCTGCCCCTCGGCGCCGATGTTCCAAAGTTTGGCGCGAAAGGCCAAAGCCGCTGCAAGGCCGGTGAAAATCAGAGGCGTGGCACGGGTCAGCATCTCGGACACTGCAAAGACCGAGCCGAAGACGCCCTTGATCATCTCGCCATAGGCGGTGATCGGATTGGCTCCGGCGGCCAGCAAGGGAATGGCGGCAAAGGCCAGGGAAACCACGGCGGACAGGACGGGGATACCAAGGGCAAAGGCCCGTGACGGGTTTTCGCGCGGCTCAATTCGGATCATGCCGGTTCTCCTGCCATCATCAGACCGATTTTTTCGCGGTCGTGACTGTCTGCCTCAACCAGATTTCCATCGCGGATCACCATGATGCGGTCCGCAAGCCCCAGGATTTCGTCTAGGTCTTCCGAGATCAGTACAACGCCTGCGCCCCGCTCCCGCGCCTCCAGCAGGCGCCGTCCGACTTCAGCCGCAGCGCCCATGTCCAGGCCCCGTGTCGGCTGATTGGCCAGGATCAGGCGGGGAGAGCGTTCGAACACCCGCGCAAGGATCAGCTTCTGGATATTACCGCCGGAAAGCAGCCGGGACGCGGCGGTCACACCCGGGCCGCGCACGTCATAGGCTTTTGCCAGCCCTTCGGCATTTTCCCGGATGGCGTCCCGCCGCAGCAATCCGCGTGATTGAACTGCCGGATCATCCAGCCGCTCGATCACCATGTTTTCCGCTACGCTCATCGCGCCAACGATGCCTTCGTGATGCCGGTCTTCAGGGATCCGCCCGATACCTGCCTTCACCATCGCAGCCGGGCTGGGTTTCGGCACCACCGCATCATCGACTTGAATTTGCCCTTCGCTGGGCTGGGCCAGGCCGGAAATCACATTGGCCAGTCCGCTTTGCCCGTTGCCTGATATGCCCGCTATGCCCAGGATTTCATGGGCGTTCACGGTCAGATCAATGCGTTTCAGCGTATCGCGCTTGGAACGCCCTGCCACGGACACCGCCGACAGTTTCAGCACCGGCGCCCCCGGCGCCATTTCAGTGCGGGCAACCTTTGGCGTGTCTGCCCCGACCATCATCCGCGCAATGGCCTTCTCATCGGCGTCCGCGGTTGCCATTTCGCCCACCTTCCGGCCGTGCCTCAGCACCGCGATGCGGTCGGAGAAGGCCAGGACCTCCCTCAGTTTATGACTGATGAAGATGACCGAAAGCCCCTCACTGGTCATCGCCTTGATGTTTTCAAAAAGCGTATCCGCTTCCTGCGGCGTCAGCACAGCCGTAGGTTCGTCCAGCACCAGAATCCTTGCATCCCGGTACAGCGCCTTCAGGATTTCCACACGCTGGCGCTCGCCCACCGACAACCGGCCAACGGGAATGTTCAGCGGTGCCTTCAGCCCGCTGCGTTCGATGATCCCTTCAATCTTGGCCCGCGCAGCCTGCCGGTTGCGTTTCAATGCCCGCAAAGGTTCGGAGCCGAGGGTGATGTTGTCCAGCGCATTGATGTTCTCGGCCAGGGTAAAATGCTGATGCACCATCCCCACGCCGGCCGCCAATGCAGCCTGCGGATGGCCCAGCGGCAGGGGCCGCAGCACGCCATCTGCATCCGCCACCTCCACGCTGCCTGCATCCGGCAG
Organism: Leisingera sp.; assembly: GCA_040830225.1. GTDB lineage: Bacteria > Pseudomonadota > Alphaproteobacteria > Rhodobacterales > Rhodobacteraceae > Leisingera. The sequence continues at coordinate 1,734 of JBFOLS010000553.1, read as the reverse complement.
ATAGTGACCGAACAGCATATTCATCAGCGTGGTCTTACCAGCGCCGTTTTCACCCAGCAGCGCCAGCACTTCGCCTTTTGCCAGCGTCAGGCTGACATCATCGTTTGCCACAACCGGGCCGAAACGCTTGCTCAGCCCGTTGAGCTTCAGAACCGTGGAATTTGTCATGGGAATCGGGGGCTGGAACTTTTGCCAGCCCCTCTGCCTTTAGTTGTCGGATACCGGGCGGGCATCGTTCACGTTCACACGGAACAGCCCGTCTAGGATCTCAGCTTCGCGCGCCTTCACCGCTGCTGCGGTTTCAGCCGAAACCAGGTTTTCATCCATGACCAGCGAACCGCCGCCATAGGCCATAAAGCTGTACTGACCGTAGTCGGCCGCCTCAAACGTGCCGCCGGCCACATTGGCAACGGCCTTGTCGATGGTTGCTTCCATATGCCAAAGGGCAGAAGCCATGATGGTACCGGGATAGTCACCCGACGTGTCGATAACGTTGCCAACAGCTTTCACACCGCGCTCAACAGCCGCGTCGGAAACACCAAAGCGTTCCGCATACATAATGTCAGCCCCGGCATCCATCATCGCAAAGGCGCTCTCTTTGGCCTTTGGCGGGTCATACCAGCTGTCGATGAAGTTCACGATGAACTTCACATCCGGGTTCACTTCACGCGCGCCGTCCATAAACGCATGCATCAGGCGGTTCACTTCCGGAATGGCATAACCGCCGACCATGCCAATCACATTCGAATCGGTCGCAGCACCTGCGACCATGCCGGACAGATAAGACGGTTCGTGGATCCAGTTGTCGAAAACCGAGAAATTCGGGGCAACAGGCCCAAAGGAAGATCCCATCAGAAACGCGGTGGCGGGATAGTCTTTTGCAACCTTCCGGGCCGCACGCTCCAGCCCGAAGACTTCGCCCACGATAAGTTTCTGCCCCTGTTCCGCGTATTCCCGCATTACCCTTTCATAATCGGTATTTGCGACGTTTTCCGAAAAGACATATTCGATGTCCCCGCGCTCAGCGGCGGCATTCAAAGCCTTGTGAATGCGGCTGATCCATTGCTGTTCAACAGGCAGCGTGTAGATGGCTGCAACCTTGACCTTTTCAGCAGCGGCAGCCCCTGCTGAAAACAATGTTGATGCTGCCAGTGCAGCCGCCAGCATCGTCCTTCTGGTGATAGATGTTTTGACCATTTTCCTCTCCCTGTTTTTGAGAGGGGAGCATTTTTTTACCGTTTGATCAATTATAACTTCAAAAATACGGCTGAATGAGTTCGGATTGCGACCCTCTCATTGAGTGCAAAAGCCTCTCTCAGGATAGCGCTTGCTGGAAAACACTTCGGAACCTGCACCAAAAAGCCGGAGGCGATACCTGTACGTGCGAGATGAAATCTGTTGCATGGCGGCTGGCGTTAAGTGCGCTTCCCGCCTCTATTGGTTCTAAGCTTCGACCTCTGAACCAATAGCGGACTACCCCGGCGAGGCCGCTTTCTTGCCGTACGGTTTGCCCGTCCACAGGTTCATCGCCCTGATCAAGATGCCGGGCGTAATCATCCTGAAGGTGTATCTTCTGCCGCGCGGCTTCATCAAATGCCGCCTGTCAGGCTTCCCCTCTAGGGGCGAAGAAATTGGGTTACGCATGTGGCTCATCATGTACTTCAGGGCCCAACGGACCACAGCCATTTTCCGCTTGAAAATCAAATACCCAGGTGTGATTGCGGAGACGAAGTC
>JBFOLS010000552.1:0-2855 GCA_040830225.1 Leisingera sp. | reverse complement strand
CGGATTTCAGACACCAGCGCCTATCGTCGCCGATGATGGACTGGGGGCGCCCGTCTTCACCTCGCGTGCATCTGGCGCTTTCGGTCGCGGGTGCGGCGGGTCGCCTCTTCGGAACCGTCGTGATAGGTGCCGAACCACTTATCCCAAGGCATTTCCGCGTTGCCGTAGTTGCATTCGTAATAGCGGTGGTGCAGCTGGTGGAAAAAGGCGCCGATCAGCAGGGCCTGGCGGTCACGGGCCCAGATCGCTTCATAGCCCGAGTGTGACGACGCCGCCCCAAGCATCAGCCAGTAGCCGAGGAAAATCATGTGGACCGGGTGGCTGGGCAGCACCAGTACGATCAGGATGGCGCTGAGGTAGCCCGCTGCCTCGCCCGGGTGCATCGACATGCCTGACCAGGGGCCGGTGTTGACGTTGCGGTGATGCACCGCGTGAATGTGGCGGTAAATGACGGGCTGATGCAGGAACAGGTGCACCACGTAGAAGTGGAAGCTCTGCCAGATGGCCAGCACTGGGAACAATGCGATGAACCAGACGGGATGTGCAGTGAAGCTGAGAGTGCCGATGAATTCGTTGGCATAGATCCAGCGCAGGAAGCATTCGAGTATGGACAGGAAGGTGGCGCCGAAGACCATGGAGTAATACATGTTGTCCCAGGTCTGGTAGCCGAATTTATAGAGCGCGTTCTTGCGCTTGGCATAAGGGCGGGGGTCGTACTTCAAGAGTTTGCCCTGACCGTCGATACCGTAAAACCACAGGTGCAGGCCCCCAGCCACGATCAGCAGCAGGATCCAGTTGCGCAGGAATACCCAGGCCATCCAGCCAAAAGCGAAATCGGCTTGGACCGCGGTGACTGGCTGCAGCCAGAACGCCACCGCAAAAGCCAGCGCCACATAGATTGAGCGGTCAGAGACCTGCAGCCAGTTCTGCCAGAGCCATTTAAGCAGCGTGCCGGGCCGGGGCGGCCAGTGCCAGTAGGGTGCGTGCTTTACCGGCAGTTCCGGATGCCAGTGCCATTCGCGGCTCATTGGTCCGGGTTCCCGGGGCTCTGCCTGTGACGCGGCAATATCTGCATCCGTGGCGGTCATGTGAGTGTTCCTTGACTGTACCTAGCGCGGATCATTTGCTGCGCTTGTTCTCGCCTAAAGGAATAATTGGATGGATGGCGCCAAGTAAAATGAGTAATTCAGGGATGAATCGCAAAGAAATTTTGGTGATAAATGCGGAAACTGCCCAATCTGGCCTGGCTGCGCTCGTTTGAAAGTGCGGCGCAGCATCTGAGCTTTACCGAAGCCGCGCAGGAACTGGGAATGACGCAGACCGCGGTCAGCCTGCATGTGCGCTCGCTTGAAGCGGAGCTGGGCTGCAAGCTGTTCACCCGGGCAGCGCGCAGGCTGACGCTGACGGAAATGGGCAAGGCCTATGCTTATTCGCTGCGCCAGGCGCTGGGGGATATGGCGCTGTCCACCGCCAGCCTGTTCGGTGCCGGGGCCGAGCAGATGCTGACGGTACGGGTGCAGATTTCCACCGCCGGGTTGTGGCTAGCGCATAAGCTGCCTGAATTCTCGGCGCGGCACCCGGGTATCCCGGTCAAGCTGGTGTCGAATATCTGGGCCGGCTCTGCAGCACCTGAGAATGTCGATGTTGAACTGCGCTTTGGCACCGGCGGCTGGGACGGGGTGGCAACTAAGAAGATCTCGCAAGAGCGGATCGTGCCGATCTGCGCTGCAGGGTCAGGCGGGCCGTTGGAGCCGGAGGCGCTTCGGGAAGGGCCGCTGGTGCAGATCCTGGGATTCGAGGACATGATGCAGCGGTATCTGGAAGCGCATGGGCTGCCGCCGGCTGAAGGGCTTGCGCGCTTTGCGGTGGATACCACTGTCGCAGCGATTGATGTGGTGGCGGCCGGCGGGGGGTATGCGGTTGTTCTGGAACGATTTGCCGAAACCGCCCTTGCCACCGGGAAGCCGATTGCGATTGCCGGGGCGCCGGTGCCGGTTGATCATGCGCATTATCTGCTGAGCGTTCCGGCACCCGCCGCCAATGAGACTGCCAAGCAGCTGTTTGAAGCCTGGCTGGAGGAGATATTTGCCTAGGCTTGCCGTTACTCTTCCAGCAGTTCGCGGATGCTGGAATCCAGTTGCGCGGTGAAGCCTGCGTCATTGCCAGGGTTGGCGGCGCAATGGCCCCAGGGAGAGTCATAGGGGCGGAAAATGGCATTGGGCATGTGGCGGGCTTCGATTTCGTTGTCTTCCGGCGGGAAATAGAGATCCTGGGTGCAGGGCATCAGGATGGCGCGGGCCTTGATGGCGCCAAGTGCGGCCTGAAACTCGCCGTTGTAGAGCGACCCGGCGGAGATGTCGCCTGCCTGCCAGGTGGCGAGCTTGGCCAGAAGGTTGTTGGCGTCCCATCCCTGCACATGGTCCTGCTCCCAGTCCTGCAGCAGGTCCTCGATGGTCTCGAACCCGAGCTGGCGGTAAAGGTGCTGGCGGTAGAAGGTTTGCGAAAAGGCCCAACCGGCGTAGACACGGCCAAAGGCCTTGAGACCGTCTTCAGGAGGCCTTGAATAGTTGCCTCCATTCCAGTTCTGATCCGCGCAAAGGGCGGATTTGACCCCTTCCAGGAAGACGAAATTGTGCGGCGAGGTTTTGGCTGACGCACAAAATGGCAGGATCGCCTGCACCATGTCCGGGTATTGCGCGGCCCATTGGTATGACTGGCAGCCGGCCATGGACCAGCCTGCGACCAGGGCGATTTGCTCGATGCCCAGGTGGTCGTGGATCAGCCGGTGCTGGGCGGCGATATTGTCCCACATCTGCACCAGCGGAAAGCGCGGGCCATCCTGCGGGGCAGGGGTG
>JBFOLS010000551.1:0-15439 GCA_040830225.1 Leisingera sp. | reverse complement strand
GCAAAGCCCTCCTTGGTCAAGGTCGCCCCTTTGCGGGAGCGGATAAGCAGCCGTGCCCCCAGCGCCTGGTCCAGAGTGTCCAGCCGGGCCGAGACCGCGGATTGAGTGATGTTCAGCTCTTCGGCGGCACGGTTCAGGTTGCGGGTGCGCACGACACTAAGGAATGTCTGGATCGCGGAGATGTTCATGAGGACATAATGCAAGAATATTGAATTATTGCATAGAATAATTCCGTTTTCCTGATTTCAAATTTTCTGACACCCTGCCGGAAACAAACTCAAAAAGGGTCAAGGAGGCAAAGATGGAATTCAGCATTCAGCTGTCTGCGGACTACCCGGACAAATCCTATGGCGGCGGCAGGGTTTATGCCGACATGCTGGAACAGGCTGTGCTGGCCGACCGGCTGGGGTTCGATGCGGTTTCGGTGACCGAGCACCATTTGATCAACTGCCTGATGATGCCGGCGCCGCTGCAGTTTGCGGTCAAGATCGCGGCCCACACCAGCCGGATCAAAATCATGACCTCAATCGTGGTGCTGCCGCTGCACGACATGCGTACCTATGCCGGCGAAGTGGTGGCGGCGGACATCTTTACCGAAGGCCGCCTGCTGCTGGGGGTAGGGCGCGGCGCTTTCAAATACGAGATGGAGCGGCTAGGGGTGCCGATGGAGGAGACCCAGGACCGTTTCAATGAATCGCTGGCTGTTTTGCAGGCGCTTCTTAGCGAAGAAGAAGTGAGCTGGGACGGGGAATATTATAAGTTCGACCCGATCACCGTGATGCCGCGGCCGCTGCGTCCGGGCGGACCGCAGATGATGATGGCGGTTTTGAACCCGGAGGGGATCTACCATTGCACCAAGCGTGGATTCCATATCCAGACAACGCCGCTGGCGGGCAATCACCAGCTGCTGCTGGATCAGGTTGACGGCTTCAACCGGGCCAAAACGGAAATGGGCGGGGCGGGCGCCGGGCTCACGCTGTCTCTGTCGCGGGTGGGATTTGTCACGCACAGCCAGGAAGACAAGAGGCGGAAGATCGAAGCGGCGCACCGCTATTACAGCCGCTTTGACAATGTGTTCAACGGTCCAGGAATTGTTGACAATGGCATGGTGCGTGAACTGCCGCGCCTGCAGACGGCGGAGGAACTGGGTGAAAGCCTGCTGATCGGGACGCCGCAAGAGGTTACCGACAAGCTGGCGCCTTATGCTGAATTGGGCATTGACCGGGTGATCCTGAACCCCAATTTCGGTTGCGATGCGCAGGAGGCGCTGGATGCGATTCAGTGTTTTTCCGAGGAGGTGATGCCGCATTTCACCGGACGCCCCGCCGTGGAGGCGGCCGAATGATGGCGGCGGACCGCGGCGCATTCATTGCGGCGATGCGGCAGGTGGCCAGTTCGGTCACCGTGGTAACGACGGACGGTCCGGCCGGGGCTGCGGGCGCAACTGTCAGTGCTTTCTCCTCGCTGTCAGCGGACCCGCCTTCGGTGCTGGTCTGCCTGCGCAGCGGCAGCCGGATTGCCCGCGCGGTGACGTCAAACGGCGCGTTCTGCGTCAATGTCCTGCCGGAAGATGCAAGCGGAACTGCGCAAGCCTTTGCTGGCAGCTTCGACGATTTGCGCAGCAGCCGTTTTCAGGATGTTCCACTGAACGAGACGCCTTGCGGAGCGGTGCTGGCAGGGGCGACAGCCTTTGCCTGCGAGGTGCAGAAAACAATGGTTCACGGGACCCACACGGTCTTTGTGGGCAATGCCGCAGCGATCAACGATGCGGGTTTGCGCCCGCTGACCTATATGGACGGGGCTTATCACATGGTTCGTCCTCACGCACTTTCATCAGGAGACCAGCAATGCCGATAATCCGCGTCGAAATGTTCACAGGCCGCAGCGAGGAGCAGAAACGGGCCATCGTCCACGATCTGACGGATGCTTTCTGCAAAGCCGCTGGCGGCAAGCCGGACAGCGTTCACGTGGTGATCACCGATGTGGAAAAGGGCAACTGGGGCTCTGGCGGGCAGCTGTGCTCGGACAAGTTCCCTGATTGAGGTGGCGGCCATGACTGATGCGATCGACTGCGAATTCACCGTCCAGGGGGATGGCCCGCCGCTGTTCCTGATCCACGGAATCGGCGCCGCGCGCAACACCTGGGCCAGGGCTCTGCCGGTTCTGAACCGCCAGTTCACGGTTGTCACCTACGATCTGCGCGGCCACGGTGCCTCTCCTTTGCCGGAAGGCGAATTCGGGCTGGCGGAACTGGTGGCCGACCTGGAACGGGTGCGGGAAAGGACAGGTTTTGAAAGCGCGCATTTTGCGGGCCATTCCCTGGGCGGCATGATCGGTCCGGCCTATGCGCTGCAATTCCCTGGGCGGGTGCGCTCTCTGGGTCTGCTGTCCACCGCGGCCTTCCGGACGGAGGACGACAGTGCCAAGGTCTGGGGTGTGGTGCGGGCGATGGAAGAGAAGGGTATTCCGCAAGTTCTGGAAACGCTGACCGCCCGCTGGTTCACTGACGCGTTCATCGCAGAAAATCCTGAGGTGGTCCGCAAACGCTTGCAGCAGGTCGTAGATACCGATCCTGATGTGTTCCTGAATGTATTCCGCATTTATGCGGGCACAGAGATGGCGCCCTGGCTGCATCTGGTTGCCCCGCCGTCTCTGGTGCTGACAGGTGAGAACGACGGTGGCTGCAACCCCCGCCTGAACCGGCTGATTGATCAGGCGCTGCCGCATTCGGAACTGGTGATCCTGCCGGACCTGAAACACTCGCTGCTGTTGGAGGCTGGCGAAACGGTTGCCGAGCAACTCGTTCGCTTCATCACTGCCACTGGTTGCAGCACCTAGGCCTGCGTTGCTGAAGCATCCGCGCAACTCTCCAGTAAAACGTCATCTGGGCGCCGCCGTCATCTGCAATCTGGCGGCGGTTGTGGGCTAACATATTGGATTCACGAGAGAATGGCGGATCTTCGGCGTGAGGTGCCTGCCAATGAGGCAGGTGCTGGCCGCAACTGGCTTGTTTGGAAATTCAACGCCGTCTTGCTCATCGGCTTCCCGGCTTCTGCCCGGCCAAGCATGCCGTTGTTTTGCAAAATGACCAAAAAATTGGTACCATCGTTCTGGTTTTAATGGATTTGTTCGCAAAGCTCCGCGGCAATTTCAAAGGCTTGCCATGCGCCGGATGTTCCGGCCAAGGCGCTGCCGCAATTTACTGACAGCGGACGAACCTGCGGTGTAACGCCCGGCTGGAAGAAAAGGATCGGTGCAATGGACAGCCTCCTGACGCTATTGCCGATGCTGGCCAAAATGGCCATCGTGGTGGGCGTGCTGCTGCTGCTTCCCCTGCCGCTGACCTGGATGGAACGCAAGATCGCCGCCCATATCCAGCAGCGTCCTGGCCCGATGCGAGTAGGCTGGCACGGGCTGCTGCAGCCCTTGGCGGATGCGATCAAACTGCTGACCAAGGAGGATCACATCCCGGCGGACGCCGACCGCCGCCTGTTTGCCATGGCGCCGGTGGTGGCGCTGGTGCCGCCGTTCCTGGTTTTCACCGCGATTCCCTTTGGCGCCCCGGCTCAGCTGTTCGGAACCGAGGTCACCCTGGTGATTTCCGACATGAATGTGGGGCTCCTGTTCATCCTCGCGGTCTCGGGGATCGGCGTGTTCGGCACCATCCTGGCGGGCTGGTCGTCGAACAGCAAATATGCGGTGCTAGGCAGTCTGCGCTCGATCGCGCAGATGATCTCTTACGAGATCCCGATGGGTTTTTCCGTGATCGGCGTGGTGATGCTGGCGCAGTCAATGAACCTGAGCCAGATCGTGGCGGCGCAGGACGGTTTGTGGAACATTGTATTGCAGCCCATAGGCTTCTTTGTGTTCTTCGTGGCAGGGTTGGCCGAGGCGCAGCGCATCCCCTTTGACTTGCCAGAGGCAGAGGGGGATCTCGGTGCCGGTTATCACACCGAATACAGCGGCATCCGCTTTTCGCTGTTCATGCTGGCGGAATACCTGGTGGTGGTGATGCTGGCAGCGCTGAATGTGCTCTTGTTCTTCGGCGGCTGGAACGGGGCACCTCCCTTTGTGCCGGAGCCGGCCTGGTTCCTGCTCAAGATTGGTTTCTTTGTTTGGGTGTTCATGTGGTTCCGATTTACCTTCCCGCGCTACCGCTATGATCAGCTGATGACGATCGGTTGGAAAGTGCTGCTGCCACTGTCGCTTCTGAACATCCTCGTGAGCGGGTTGTGGATGCTGTGAGGACGGAGTGGGATGGATGAGTTCGAAACGGTAAGCGCCCGCCAGGAGGCAGGTGAACACATGCCTGCAACTGGCGCGGCAGGCGGGTAAACAGTTGATAGCGGGGTATCGCAATGGCACGGGCATCAGCAAAGAAAGGCGGATGGATCGGGCGGATCTTTTTTGCCGACCTGCTGGCAGGGCTGCGGCTGACCCTGCGCTACATGTTTTCGCGCCCCGTCACCCACCGCTACCCGGACTACGAGAAATGGGTGCCGTATCCGCGCCACCGCGGCCATCACTTCATCAAGACCAACGACCAAGGTGACGTGAATTGTGTCGCCTGTGAGCTGTGCTCGCAAATCTGTCCTTGCGATTGCATCACCGTCATTCCGTTCGAAAACGAGAAGGGTGACCGGCGCCCGCAGGTGTTTGATATCAATCTGGCGCGCTGCCTCTATTGCGGTTTGTGCGAGGACGCCTGTCCGGCGGACGCAATCAAACTAGGTCAAGAATATGAGGTCGCCTGCGACCACCGGCCCAAGCTGGTGGTGCATCTGGAGGATCTGGTGGCCGCACCGCGCAAGGCAGAGGACGGCGGCCGGCTGCGGCCTGCCCGTCTGGAGCCGGATGGCAGCGGGCGTTCGGTAGCCGTTGCCGGGGGTGAGGCGGAAGGTCAGGATTGGTGGCGGCACATACGGAAGGGAAAGTAGTTTTGTAACGGCGCGCCTCGGGCGATGGCGCGGACGTTTGGGTAAAAGGGGGCGTCTATGTATGTCAAAGCGGTGCTGGGAGCAAAGGGGTTTGAAACCTATTCAGTGGCCCCGGATGACAGCGTTCTGACGGCGCTGCAGCTGTTCAACGACAAGAAAATCGGCTTTGCCGTGGTCAAGGACGCGGGCGGCACGCCGGTTGGGGGCGTGTCGGAAAGGGATATCTGCAAAGCGATGGCCGATCCGGAAGGTGCGGGGCGCAAAACAGCGGTCCGCGATGTGATGACTGCAGAGGTCATCACCTGTGCGCCGGATGACAATCTGGTCAAGATCATGGCGCTTATGACCGAAAAGCGGAGCCGCCACATGCTGGTTCGCGATGCCGAGGGGCTGTGTGGAGTGATCAGCATAGGCGATGTGGTCAAGCACCGCCTCGATGAGATCATGCGCGAAGAAGAGGAACTTCTGAAATACATCGACGGCACCGGCTACAGCCTTTGAAGGCCAGGGCACCAGGCTGGGAAAAAGAGCGGGAGAACACATACAGGGAGGGCACTGATGGAACAGGCATTCTTTCTGCTGCTTGCGGCGGTTGCCGTGACGGCGGGGCTGCTGGTGGTGGTGGCCCGCAACCCTATCCACAGCGCGCTGGCCCTGGTCGCATGCCTGGTGCAGATCGCGGCGCTTTACGTGCTTTTGGGGGCGCCTTTCCTCGCGGTGATCCAGATCTTCGTCTATGTCGGCGCTGTCATGGTGCTGTTCCTGTTTGTCATCATGATGCTGGACGTTCGCAAGGAGGCGCAGGTGCGGTTCCTGCGTGGCCCGCTGCTCCCCGGGCTGATTGTGCTGGCGATCCTGGCCGGTGAACTGATTGTCCTGCTGCTGCAAAGTGCCCGGCTGCATGCAGTGATGGGGCCGGGGCAACCGGTCTCCGAACAGCCTTCGGTGGCTGATCTCAGCCTGCTGCTGTTTCAGGAATACCTGCTGCCGTTTGAGGTTGCCTCGGTGATCCTTCTGGTGGCGCTAATTGGTGCCGTTGTTCTGGCGCGCGATGATCGTTTAGCCCAGCCAAAGGCTGTGCAGAAACAGCCGCGCGGGGCGGTCCGATGATTCCCACCTCCTGGTACTTGATCCTTGCTGCCGTTCTGTTTGTGATCGGCGGCGCCGGAGTGTTGCTGCGGCGCAATGTGCTGATTGTGCTGATGTCGCTGGAGCTTATGCTGAACAGTGTGACCATCAACCTGGTCGCTTTCGGCCATGTGCTGCAGGACCTGCGCGGCCAGATCATCGCTATTTTCGTCATCGCCATCACCGCTGCCGAAGTGGCGGTGGCGCTTGGCATTCTGGTTGCGCTTTTGCGCAACAATCACACGCTGGAAGTGGATGAGCTGACTGTTTTGAAAGGGTGATCTGGTGGAATTCCTGCTGTCGATCCGGCCGCTTTTGGCCATTGCCGTCAGTCTGGCGGCGGCGGGATTGATCTTGTGCCTGCACAAGCGCCCGGATGCGCGGGATACGGTGTCGGTCGCTGCAGCTCTGCTGAAATTCGGCATCGTGATCTCGCTGGCGCCGCTGGTGCTGGCGGGCGGCACACTGGAACTCACTCTGTTTGAAATCCTCCCGGGGGTCGATTTCGCTTTCCGGGTGGATGCCTTGGGCATGGTCTTTGCCACAGTCTCCAGCCTGCTGTGGATCTTTGCAGCGCTCTATTCGATCGGCTACATGCGCAGCCTGAACGAACACGCGCAAACACGGTTTTTCGCCGCCTTTGCGGTGTCCTTGTCGGCTGCGGTGGGCGGGGCCTTTGCTGCCAATCTGTTCACCCTGGTGATTTTCTACGAGCTTTTGAGCCTGGTCACCTACCCGCTGGTCTACCACAAGGAGGATGGTGAAAGCTGGGCGGGCAGCCGCCGCTATGTGGTCTATCTGATCGGGGCGTCCAAGTCCTTTCTGCTGGCAGCGCTGGCACTGACCTACCAGCTAGCCGGGAGCCTGGATTTCCTGCCTCAGGGCCTTCTGGCAGAGTCCCGTGCAGAAGGCTGGCTGCTGAGCGCGGTCTATCTCTGCTATCTCGCCGGTTTCGCCAAGGCTGCGGTTATGCCGTTCCATGCTTGGCTGCCCGCGGCGATGGTTGCCCCGACGCCCGTGTCCGCGCTGCTGCACGCGGTGGCGGTGGTGAAGATGGGCGTGTTCTGCATGCTGCGGGTGATCTTCCATGTGATGGGGGTAGAGCTGATGGGCAGCCTGGGGTTGGGGATTGCCACCGCCTATCTGGTCTCGTTCACCATCGTGATGGCCTCGGTCTATGCGCTGACCCGCGATGACCTGAAGGCACGGCTGGCCTATTCCACTGTCAGCCAGCTCTCCTACATCATCCTGGGCGCGGTGCTGCTGACGCCGATGGCGGCGGTGGGCGGCATCCTCCATATCGCCGCGCATGCGTTTTCCAAGATCACCCTGTTTTTCTGCGCAGGCTCGATCTACTGCGCATCAAAACGGCGCAATATCAGCGATTTGGCCGGCATAGGGCGGCGGCTGCCCTGGACCATGGCGGCGTTTTTCATCGGCTCGCTGGGGATGATCGGCATCCCGCCCTCGGGCGGCTTTATCAGTAAATGGTATCTGGTGCTGGGTTCGGTTGAGGGCCGGGAAATGGTGTTCCTGACTGTGCTCCTGGCCAGTGCACTTCTCAATGCAGCCTATTTTCTGCCGGTGACCTACACCGCGTTTTTCGAGCCGGAAAAGCCTGGCAGCCCCGGTGTGATGGCGATGCGGGAGGTGCGCGAGATTCCTATGGTGGCGGTGCCGCTGCTGCTTACCGCGCTGATGTCGCTGGCGTTGGGGCTGGCACCGGGTTTCTTTGTAGCACTGGCTCAGCTCGTCATGCACGCGGCGGGGGTGTGACGATGGGTTGGCTGGTGAATTTCATTGGCGACCCGCGCTATCAAAAACTGCGATGGCGGCTCCTGCTGGCGGTGCTGGCATTGATTCTGATCGCCGACTTGCTGGTGCCACGCCATCACAGCGGGCATTTCTGGGACGCCATTCCTGGCTGGGGCGCGGTGTTCGGCTTTGCTAGCTGCGTCGCCATTATTTTTGTCAGCAAGTTCATCGGCCACAGCGGCGGCATCATGCGGGACGAGGATTACTATGACTGAGTGGCTGCACCCCGCATTGCTGATGCTGCTAGGCGCTGCACTTCTGCCGCTGACCCGCGGCACCGCTCAGAAGGCCGTGTCGCTGGCCGTGCCGCTGCTGGTTCTTTACTGCGTGTCGCAAACGGTGCCGGACACGTCCGGTGAAATCGCGTTTGCCGGTATCGAACTTGTGCTGTTCCAGGTGGATAAGCTGTCGCTGGTTTTTGCCTGGGTTTTTGCCATCATGTCGGTGATCGGCAATCTCTATGCTTGGCATACCGATGGCACCGGGCACAGGGTGGCCGCCTTCCTTTATGCAGGCAGTGCATTCGGTGTGGTCTTTGCCGGCGATTGGCTGACGCTGCTGATCGGGTGGGAAGTGATGGCCTTTGCCTCCGCTTATCTGATCTTTGCTGCCCGCAATGCCAGGGCTGTGGCGGCGGGGTTCCGTTATCTGCTGGTGCATGTTGCTGGCGGGGTGCTGCTGTTCGGCGGCATCGTGCTGCACGGGGTGCAGTCCGGCTCTTGGCTGGTTGGGCCGCTGGAGCCAGGGCAGGGGGGCCTAGCGTATTACTTGGTCCTGTTCTCCTTCATGGTCAACGCTGCGGTGCCGCCGCTGAATGCCTGGCTGACCGATGCCTATCCCGAAGCAACCGTGACCGGTGCGGTGTTCCTCAGCGCCTTCACCACCAAGACCGCTGTCTATGTTCTGATCCGCAACTATCCAGGTGCTGAGATCCTGATAGGGTTCGGCGTTGCGATGGCGCTTTACGGTGTGGTTTTTGCGGTGCTGGAAAATGATTGCCGCCGCCTCTTGGCCTACCACATTGTCAGCCAAGTGGGATACATGGTGGCGGGCGTCGGGATCGGCACAGAAATGGCCCTGAACGGGGCGGCCAGCCATGCCTTTGCCCATATCCTCTACAAGGGATTGCTGTTCATGGGCGCGGGCGCTGTGATCCTGATGACGGGGCGGCGCAAGCTGACCGAACTGGGCGGGCTCTACCGGACCATGCCGGTTACCGTTACGCTCTACATGGTTGGCGCCTTTGCGATCTCGGCCTTTCCGCTGTTCAGTGGTTTTGTCAGCAAATCCATGGTGGTCTCGGCGGCAGCGGGCGATCATCGGACGGCCGCGGCGCTGCTGCTCACAGTGGCCTCCTCAGGCACCTTCCTGCACACCGGGCTGAAGCTGCCCTACTATATGTTCTTCGGTAAGGATTGCGGTCTCAGGCCGCCAGAACCGCCGCTGAGCATGCTGCTGGCGATGGGGATCGCAGCAGTGTTCTGCATCGGAATCGGGGTGTTCCCGGGGCTGCTCTATGCCTTGCTGCCTTATCCGGTGGAATATCAGCCTTATACGGCTGTGCATGTGACTGAGAGCCTGGGGCTGCTGATGTTCACCCTGCTTGCCTTTGTGCTGCTCCTGAAACATCTGGACCCGGAAGATACCATCAGCCTGGATACCGACTGGTTCTACCGTCGCGGTGCAAGGGCCTTTATGTGGGTGGCCAGCCGGCCGGTTCTGGCCTGGGAGCAGATGCTGATCACTTTGGGTGATGGCGCCGGGCTACGGCTGATGCACCGGCTGTCGCGGCTAAGCCTGCTGACGGACATCCGGGTGGTGGATGCGCTGGTCAACGGTGCGGCTGAGACGGCACGCCGGGGCGGGCTGCTGCTGGTGCGGCTGCAGACCGGGGTGGTGTCGCACTACGCGTTCTGGATCATAGCCGGGCTGATCGCGGTGCTGGGGCTGCCGCTGGTGACCGGGATCGGTGTGCCATGAACGGGCTGCCGGTTCTCAGCATCCTGATTTTGCTGCCCGCGGCGGCGGCCTTTGCCGTGCCCTTCCTGCGCACAGTAAACATTGTGCGATGGTTCACCCTGCTGGTGCTGCTGGCGGACTTCTTGTTGGCAGTCTGGATCCTGACTGCCTTTGATCCTTCGGCTGCGGAAATGCAGTTTCGCGAAACCCGCATTTGGGTGCCTGCGCTCAACATGGGCTACCGGCTGGGCGTGGACGGCATCAGCGTCTGGTTTGTACTGCTGACCACACTGCTGGGCTGGATCTGCGTGCTGGCCTCCTGGCGGGCGATTGCTGAACGGGTCAAAGAGTTTATGACCTGCCTGCTGGCCATCCAGGCGATGATGGTGGGCGTGTTCTGTGCCCTCGATCTGGTGCTGTTCTACGTGCTGTGGGAGGTGATGCTGGTGCCGATGTACCTGATCATCGGCATCTGGGGCGGCGGCAACCGGATTTATGCTGCCTTCAAATTCTTCCTCTACACGCTGGCGGGCAGCCTGCTGTTCTTGATCGGCCTGTTGGCCTTGTATTTTGCCGGCGGCCGCACCTTCGACATGCTAGCGCTAATGGCGGCGGAGTACCCGTTCCGCCTGCAGGTCTGGGTATTCCTGGCCTTTCTGATCGCTTTCGCGGTCAAGGTGCCGATGGTGCCGGTGCATACTTGGCTGCCGGATGCCCATGTGCAAGCACCGACTGCAGGCAGCATCATCCTGGCCGGGGTACTGCTGAAGATGGGGGCCTATGGGTTCCTGCGCTTCTCGCTGCCGATGCTGCCAGAGGCCTCGCATTACCTGGCGCCGTTGATGATCACCCTGTCCGCGGCTGCGATCGTCTATGGCGGGCTGCTGGCGCTGGCGCAGAGCGATATCAAGAAGCTGATCGCCTATTCCAGTGTCAGCCACATGGGGTTCGTTACTCTGGGCCTGTTCACGTTTGAGGCAAACGGCATGTCCGGTGCGGTGATCCAGATGTTCAACCATGGCATCACCACCGGTGCTTTGTTCCTGTTTGTCGGGCTGATCTACGAGCGCACCCACAGCCGCGAGATCGCCACCTATGGCGGTATGATCAAGGCAGTGCCAATTTTTGGCATCCTGTTCGCCGCCTTCCTGCTGGCGTCAATGGCATTGCCCGGCACAAATGGGTTTATCGGAGAGATCCTGGTGCTGGCGGGGACTTTCGGGGTCAGCGGCTGGGCCGGAACAGCTGGCGTTCTCGGCGCGCTGATCGGCGCAGCATATCTCTTGGGGCTGTACCGTCAGGTGCTGCTGGGGCCGATCAGAATACCGGAAGGCGCCGTGATGCAGGACCTGGGCCGCCGCGAGGTGGCCTGTGCCGCTCCGCTCCTGGTTTTCGTATTCTGGTTCGGACTTTATCCGAAACCTTTCCTGACAATCCTGCAGCCGTCGCTGGACCATTTGATGACGCAGCTTGAACCGGAGGAAGCCGGGCAATGAGGTGGGTGGCATGGAAATGACATCGGTAACCGCCTCGGTGCTGGCCTCCGGCCCCGAGATCATCATCATCCTGGGCGCCTGTACAGTGCTGATGCTGTCACTGCTGCCCGATCCGGGCCACGTCCGATGGCTGGCAGGGCTTAGCCTGCTGATGATCGCGCTGGCTGCAGGGATGAGCTGGGGCCTTGCTGGTGCTCAGCAATCGGTCTACTCCGGCATGTTTGCAGTTGATCCCTTTTCCACCTTCTTCAAGATGGTTCTGTACCTTGGCACAGCGCTGACCATCCTGATCTCGGGTGACTACCTGGCTACTGAAAAGGTGATGCGCGGCGAGTATTACGCTTTGCTGCTTTGCGCGCTGGCAGGTGCAATGATCATGGTGTCGGGCACTGACCTGGTGATCATTTACGTCGGACTCGAGCTGCAGGCGCTGTCGGTTTATGTGCTGGTGGGGTTCCTCAAGTACAACGGCCGCTCCAATGAGGCCGCACTGAAATATGTGATCCTGGGCGCTTTCTCTTCGGGGCTTTTGTTATTCGGTCTGTCGCTGTTCTACGGCCTCGCCGGCACCACTCAGCTGCACGATCTGCAAGCGGCGCTTGCAGCACAGGATATCTTCAGCCCGCTTCTGGTTCTGGCGGCGCTGTTTCTGGTGACCGGGCTGTTGTTCAAGATCGGCGCGGTCCCCTTTCACATGTGGTTGCCGGATATCTATGAAGGCGCCCCCTCGCCTATCACCGGGTTCATGGCAGCGGTGGGCAAGGCGGCGGCCTTTGCGGTGGTGTTAAGGATCCTGATGCTGGAAGTGGGGGTGCTCGCCCCGGTTTGGCACACCAGCGTGGCGGCGGCGGCCGTTCTGACCCTGGGGCTGGGCAGTCTGGCGGCGCTGGTGCAGGATAACATCAAGCGGATGCTGGCCTATTCCTCGATCGCCCATGCCGGGTTCCTGCTGCTGGGGCTGATCGCCGGCGGCACCGGGGGGCTTGCCAGCGTCATGCTTTACCTTCTGATTTTCACTTTCATGACGCTGGGCCTGTTTGCAGTGGTGGTTCTGCTGAACGAAGGCGCGGACCGGGGCGAGCCCATCCAGGCGTTTGCAGGCCTTGCCAGAACCCATGCGCTGCTGGCTGCGCTCGCGTTGGTGTTCCTGGTTTCGCTTGCCGGCATTCCGCCGACCGGGGGGTTCTTTGCCAAGTTCTATGTGCTGATGGCGCTGATTGAGGCCGGTCATGCCGTGCTGGCAGCGGTTGCCGTGCTGCTGAGCGCCGTGGCCGCTTGGTTCTACCTGCGGATCATCATGCTGATGTATACTCAGGAACCCGCCGGTCACGCGCAAGTCGCGGTTTCCGGGCCGATGCAACTGGTGTTGCTGGTGGCGTTGGCGGGAACTTTGGCCACCGGTATTCTGCCCGCTTGGTTCCTGGAGCTGGCGCAGGCAGCGGCCGCAGCGGGATTTGGTTGAATGGGGGCTTTGGTGTATGATTGCGGCCTGAAAAGCACGGCAATCACGGTGCCGAAGACAAGAGCAGCGTTTCCGCAGACGCTGATCCGCCCGGCTGCAGGCCGGGCAGCGCCCGACCGCCCCCATGGGCGGGCGCTCCGCTTCCGCCCGCGGCCGGGCACTGCCCTCAGCGTGTGAGTTTCATCGTTGCAATTGCTGCGGTGTTTACAGGGCAAGCAGACGAAAGGGGAAACAGCATGCCTATCGACTTTCTGCCGGTGTTTCTGATGGTGGCGGTTATCGTTGCGCTTTCGGTATTCATTCTGACCCTGTCGCGGCTGATACGGCCCGATAACCCCTATCCGGAGAAGAACCGCCCTTATGAATGCGGGGTCGACCACGTGGGCGAGGCCGCGGGAGGGCTGTTCAAGGTCCAATACTTCGTGATCGCTATCCTGTTTGTGGTCTTCGATGTCGAGACCATGTTCCTGTTCCCCTGGGCGGTGGTGCTGAGCGACCTGGGCTTGTTCGGTTTCATCGAAATGTTTGTGTTCATAGCGCTGCTGCTGGTCGGCTTTGCCTATGCCTGGATCAAAGGAGCGCTCGAATGGGTGTCCTGACCAACCGTTTTCAAGACAGCGTGCTGTTCACCACTTCAGACAATATCATCAATTGGAGCCGCAAGTCCTCGCTCTGGCCACAAACCTTTGGCATTGCCTGCTGTGCGATCGAGATGATCTCGGCAGGCTGTGCACGCTATGATCTGGACCGGTTCGGCGTTGTGTTCCGCCCCTCACCGCGGCAGTCCGATGTGATGATTGTGGCCGGCACGGTAACCCGGAAGATGGCGCCGATCGTGAGGCGTTTATACGACCAGATGGCCGAGCCGCGTTACGTCATCGCCATGGGGACCTGCGCCATTTCCGGGGGCGTCTACAATACTTACGCGGTTGTTCAGGGGGTGGACTGCATCATCCCCGTGGATATCCATGTGGCCGGCTGCCCGCCACGCCCCGAAGCATTGCTGCACGGGTTCCTTCAGTTGCAAGAGAAAATCACCGGTTCACGGGTGCTGCGGGCCGAGCCGGAGACGCACCCCTCAGCGGAGGGGGCGTGAGAATGGCAGATATACCTTTGGATCAGCTTGTGCGGCAATTCGAGGATCGGGTTGCGCCGGACAAAGCCGCCGCGGATATGCCCTGCCTGTGGGTGCCGGCCGAAAACCTTACAGAGCTGTGCCTTTACCTGCGTGATGACGAGGCGCTGCGGTTCAATTTCCTCTCGGACATTTGCGGCGTTGATTTCCACCCGGAGAGCCCGCGGTTTCAACTGGTTTATCATTTGGTGTCGATCCCGAACCTCTGGCGGCTGAGGCTGAAATGCTGGCTCGGAGATCCGCCGGTCGCACCCACCATCACAGGCATCTGGACCACCGCCAATTGGCACGAACGCGAGGCCTACGACATGTATGGCATCCA
Organism: Leisingera sp.; assembly: GCA_040830225.1. GTDB lineage: Bacteria > Pseudomonadota > Alphaproteobacteria > Rhodobacterales > Rhodobacteraceae > Leisingera. The sequence continues at coordinate 1,185 of JBFOLS010000551.1, read as the reverse complement.
TTTTGACGGCCATCCGGATCTGCGCCGCCTTTATATGTGGGACGGTTTCGGCGGCTACCCGATGCGCCGCGACTTTCCCCTGCGCGGTTACAGGGATGATCTGAATCCTCTGGGCGCCGAGAGGAGAAACAACGGGGGCGAGCCATGACCGAAGTTACCACTCTTCACGAAGCCCCGACAGACAGCGGCATGGCCCGCGAAGTGCTCATGAACCTTGGCCCGCAGCATCCCAGCACCCATGGCGTGCTGCGGCTGCTGCTTCAGATGGACGGCGAAATAGTCGAGCGGATCGAGCCGCATATCGGCCTGTTGCACCGCGGCACCGAGAAGCTGTTTGAAAGTTTCACTTACACTCAGATTTTTCCGCTGACCGACCGGCTGGACTACCTCTGCCCGCCTTCCAATAATCTCGGTTATGCGCTGGCTGTGGAGGCGCTGCTGGGGATAGAGGCGCCGCTCAGGGGGCAGTATATCCGGGTGATCATGGCGGAACTGTCGCGCATTTCCGGCCACTTGCTGATCACCGGGGCGTTGCCGATGGATGTGGGTGCGATGACTTCGCTCCTTTACACCATGCGCGACCGCGAGATGGTGCTGGATCTGATGGAGATGATCAGCGGCGTCCGCATGCACACTTCTTTTTGCCGTGTCGGCGGCGTGCGCGAGGACCTGCCCGAGGGGGCAGAGGCACGGATCCTGGAGTTCTGCGATATCTTTGCTGCGCGGATTTCGGACTACGAAATGCTCTTGAAGAACAACCGGATCTTCCTCGCCAGGGTGGAAAACATTGGCAATATCACTGGCAATGATGCCATCGCGCTTGGTTTGTCTGGCCCAAATCTGCGCGCCTCGGGCGTTGACTGGGATCTGCGCCGCGATGCGCCCTATGAAATCTACGACCGGCTCGACTTTAATGTCATCACACGCGCGGACGGTGATTGCTACGACCGTTGGAAATGCCGCCTGGACGAGATGCGCGAGAGTCTGAAGATGATCCGGCAATGCATCGAGCAGATGCCCGCAGGCGACGTTCTGGTGGATGATCCCAAAATCGCTTTCCCGGTAGACAAGGATCTGCTGGCGCATTCGATGGAGACCCATATCCACCACTTTGAACTCGCGGCCTATGGTTTCAAGGTGCCCAAAGGCGAGGTTTATCAAGCAATTGAAGCGCCCAAGGGCGAG
>JBFOLS010000550.1:0-2220 GCA_040830225.1 Leisingera sp. | reverse complement strand
TCAAGCCGCTCTCCGATCAGTTCATATATCAGGGTGCCGGTATTTAAACACAGTGGCCGTCATCCGCCAGAGGCGTTCCAGGGTGCGGCCGCTGCCAGCCCTGCATCAGCCTTCGAACGCGACTGCCAGTTCCGGCGTTTCGGCCACCGCCTGGCAGCACAGAATCTGCCCTCCCGCGACTTCACTGTCCTCCAGGGCCATTTGCGCCCGCATCCGGACCCGGCCAGCGGTCAGCCGGGCCTTGCAGGCGCCGCAGACCCCGGACTGGCAGCTGTGGGGCGGCTTCAGTCCGGCGGCAAGCGCCGCCTCCAGCAAGGTCTGGTCCGCCGCCACCGCAATCTCCCGGCGCGCACCGTTCAGAATAACCGCAGCGGTGGCTGCAATGCCTTCGGCATCCGCCCCTTTGACCGCGCCGCCGAAGCTTTCCATGTGAATGCGCCAGTCTGGCACATCCAATCCCATCAGCGCCTGCCGCACGGAGGTGTTCATGCTGCCAGGCCCGCAGATCCAGTACCGCACATCCTGCGCGACCGGCGGCGTCCCGGCAAAGGCCGCGCTGATGGCTTCCGCGTCGATGCGGCCGCTGCGCCAGGGCGAAAACCAGCTCCACAACGACGGTGCCGAAAGCACATGGCGCAGTGTAAACCGGTCCGGGTGAGCAGCGGCAAGCGCTTCAAGCTCATCCCGGAACAGGATGCTGTCCGCCGATGAATTGCCATAGATCAGATGCGCCGCGGAATGCGGCTCCTGCTCCAGGACCGCGGAAATCATGGCGTAAAGCGGCGTAATACCGCTGCCCGCGCCGAAGAAATAGTGTGTCCGGCGGGCCAAAGGCGCGGCCCGCAACACAAAACGCCCGGCAGGCGGCGTCACCTCCACCCTGCTGCCAGCCGCAAGCTGCTCCGCAATATGGTTCGATACCACGCCGCCCTGCACCCGCTTGACGGTGATGCGCAAAGACCCGCCCGGCGGGCTGGAAATGGAATAACAGCGCCGGTGCTCCTTGCCATCGACCGTATACCGCAAGGTCAAATGCTGGCCCGCCTGCCAGTCAAAGGTGTCGCGAAGCGCCTCCGGCACGGAAAACGTGACACTGGCGGCGGCGCCCCCGATCTCCGGCCGGACATCTGCCACGGCAAGGCTGTGAAAGTGGCTCATGCCTCCTGCGCCTCTTGCGCGGCGAGAAGATCCATAACCGCTTGCTGATGGCGGACAACCGGGCTTTCGCCGACGGCAGCGGGCCCCACCTCGAAATACGGGCTTTGCAAGGACTTCTGCTGCTGCTCGCAGGCAAAGACATCCTCGGCAGTGAAATCTCCCGAGGCCATCGGATCATCTTCACCCGCCGCATCGCCACCGCTGTATTTTGGGCCGCCGAAGTCTTTCCAGAACCCATGGCTGCTCCAGGCCTGCTTGCTGTATTCCCAGCTTGAGGCATTGGCGAGCTTGCTGCGGTTTTCCACCCGTGTCAGCTCCGGGCCAAGCGGCGTGATGATGAAAGTGTTCCAGCTGTCCTCGCTGGCAGCAATGCCGATGCCGGGAAACAGCATCGGCACCCAGGTGCCCGCGTGCGGCGCCGGGATCACCCGCGGCGATGGCAGGTTCTTTTCCAGATCCTTGGCGTATGCCTCGCTGGGTGGCTCCCAGAAGTGGTAGTGCGGCCCCTGCCAGCCGTACTCGGCGCGGGCGTGGTCATACATATGCAGCGTGTTCGAATGCAGGTGGCTGAGGTGGTAGACGTCGATGTAATTCTCCACCACAATCTTCCAGTTGGCCCTTATTTCATAGCTCTGGCGCGCTTCTGGATACTCCACCAGCTCCTCCGGCCTATGCGGGCCAAGATATGGCTCCACCCCACCGAACCATTGCGCCAGGCCGGGCGCATCCGGGTCCGGATGCACGAACAGCATGCCCTTCCAAATATCGACGCTGGCGGGCTTCAGCCCCAGGCAGCTTTTGTCGAGGCCGTCCGGGTATTCGCGCGCCTCATCGGGAACCGAAACCAGCCTGCCTTCCAGATCATAGGTCCAGTCGTGATAAGGGCAGGTCAGCGCCTTCTGCGATTTGCCCACCGCGCGGATCAGCTGGGTGCCGCGGTGGCGGCAGATGTTGTGGAAGGCGCGCAGGCGGCGGTCGCGGCCCATCACGATGAACAGGTTGTTGAGCCCCGCCTGCACCGTGATGCAGTGGCCGGGCCCGGGCACGTCCTCCGCCAGCCCG
>JBFOLS010000549.1:0-3487 GCA_040830225.1 Leisingera sp. | reverse complement strand
GCCGGACATGCTGCAGTCCGCTGAGTTTGCATATGACGCCGCGACGGCCATCAGCTTGGGCCGCCGTGAGCGCCAGGAGGACGCCGTGGCGGCTGATTTCCCGGCTGGTGCCGGTGCTGGTTTTGCGGTGCTTGCCGATGGTATGGGCGGCCATGCGGCCGGCGACATTGCCAGCAAGATCGTGGTCACCGAAGTGTTCAGCGACCTGAAGCTGCGAGCGGGCGACCCGGATGCGATGGAGGACCGGATCGGCGACGTGCTGCAGGCAGCAGCGGATGGCGCCAATGCCTGCCTGGGGGAATACACCGGCTGCCGCCCCGAAAGCTTGGGCATGGGGACCACCCTGCTGGCACCGGTTCTGTTCCATGACCGGCTGTACTGGATCTCGGTCGGCGACTCGCCGTTGTTTCTGTTCCGCGGCGGCCGGCTGTTCCGGCTGAATGCCGAGCATTCGATGGCGGCAGAGTTTGAAGACCTTGTGGCGCAGGGCAGAATGGCGCCGGCCGAGGCGGCCAGCCCCCCGGACCGCCATTGTGTCACTTCGGTGCTGACCGGGGCCGGCATCCGCCGGATTGATTGCCGCAGCGCGCCGGTCCGGCTGCAGGACGGCGATATCGTACTGGCCGCCAGCGACGGGCTGCAGTTCCTAGATGAGACCGAGATCGCGGAAATCCTGACTGCCGAGCAGAACAGCACCAGCGCCCGTATCGGCGCCGTCCTGATGCAGCAGCTGGCATTGCTGAACGCTCCGGAGCAGGACAATGCGGCACTGTGCGTGATCAAGCCTCTTGAGCCGAAGCCGCAAGTTCAGCCTGCAGCGGAGGCAAAAGATGCGCCAGCGGCGGAACCGGCCGCTGCTCCCGCGGAGGCGGCTGCGCCAAGGCCGCCAGCCGCGGCAGCTCTCCGGCCGGGGCGGCGCAGGATCACCCTGATGGCCACAATCTCGCGGCGCGGCGGCGCCGCTTCCTCAACCAGCAAAGTGACTGATGTAACAGCGTGACCCTTCCCGAAACTGACATAGATCCGCTTGCCGGCCAGCTGGAGCACGCGCTGAGCGCGGGACGGCTGCCAATGGAATACTCTGACTGGGGCAGCCAGCTGCTGCGGCGTTTGCGCCAGCCGGTGCGGGTGGCGGTAACCGGATCTGCAGGGGCCGGGAAATCGGCTTTGACTGACATGCTGCTGGGCCGGGTGGTGATTGGCAGGAACGGCGGCGGCCATATGGTCGAGATCTGCCATGGCAAGGAAGAGCGTGTGGTGTTCGAAACCGCAGCGGGAAAGTGCCAGCAGCAGGCCGGGCTGCTGGCCGATCTTGAGGTGCCGCAAGACACGGTGCTGGTGCGCCAGTACCTGCCGGATCCGCAGCTGCGCTGGCACAGCTATACCGAGTTGCCGCTTGCGGGCCCCGAATTCCGCCAGCATGACCTGCTGCAAAAGGCCTCGGCGGCAGTGGACATCATCCTTTGGTGCAGCCGGGAGTTCGGCCCGGCGGAACAGGCCCTGTGGGCCGGTGTGCCTGACAGCAGCAAAGACCACAGCTTCCTGGTGCTGACCATGGCCGACCGCCAGATCATGCGCGGTACCCTGGCCGGGCAAATGGAAGCGCTGGAGCCCGTGGCCGCCGAAGAGTTTCTGGGTCTCTACCCGGTGGCGGCAATCCAGGGGCTGACGGCACGGTCGTCGGGCGGGCCTTCCGGCGCCAGCCTGTGGCGCTCCAGCGGCGGCAAGCAGTTGTTCGACGATGTCATGCATCAGGTTGAGCTGGGGCGTACCTCGGATCTGGACCAGGCCGAATTGCTGGTCCGGCAATTCGGTGACGGCGCCAGCGCCGCTGCGGAACAGCCCGGGCCAGAGCAGAGCCGGCTGCCCGAGCCGCCCGCTGAGAACGGCAGCGGATTCGAAGGGGCGCTGGAGGTGCTGCAGCGGCGGGCCGAGGAGATGCTGGCAGAGGCGGATGCCGCCGGAGGGCCGCGCGCGGATGCCGTGCTTGGCAAATGCCTGGAAGTGATCCGGGAGCTGTCCGGCACGCTGGAGGCGGTGCCGGATGGCCCGGCCGCTGCGGCTGCCAGGGAGGCCGCGCAAGATGGCGAGGAGCTTGTGATGCTGTGCCAGCTGGAACAGGGCGAGGACGCAGCCGTCGATGCGGTGACGCTGCTGATTCAACTGAAAAAGGAGCTTGCCGAAAACACGGGCCACTCATGACCCGCGTGCAAGACAATCCGTAAAACAAATGACAATGCAGGACTGAGCAAGGTTCACAATGAACATCCAACCCCAGATCGAGAGTGCAACAGATATCCGGGCGTCCGCCCGGCCGACCAATCTCAGCGCGGGCCTGGAGCCGCTGGCCGGTTTCGCCGCCAAGGTGCAGGCGCTGGACTCGGCACTGGACGCGCTGGCGGGCCTGTCCGGCGAGCGGGTGGCCCGCAGCCTGACCCGGCTGAAGGCGGAGCTGGAGGCCTTTGAGCCAAGCGTCACCCTGCTGGGGCAGGTGAAATCCGGGAAAACGTCGCTGGTCAATGCCATGGCGGGCTGGGCCGATCTGCTGCCGTCGGATGTGAACCCCTGGACCTCGGTGGTGACCTCGCTGCATCTGACACCGGGCGAGAACCGCCGCGAGGGCAAGGCCTGCTTCCAGTTCATGACCGAAGAGGAATGGGACCGGCTGCTGACCAAAGGCGGCCGGATCGGCGAGATGGCAGGCCGCGCGGGTGCTGGCAGCGAGCTGCAGAAGATCCGCGCTCAGATCGAAGAGATGCGCGAACGCTCCCGCCAGCGGCTGGGGCGCAAATTCGAACTGCTGATGGGGCAGAAGCATGAGTACGGCTATTTCGACAAGAACCTGATCGAGCGGTACATCTGTCTTGGCGATGACTTTGACGACGAGGACGCCGGCGGGCTGGACGAGCAGGGACGGTTTGCCGATATCACCCGTTCCGCCGATCTGCACCTGAACTGCCGCACCGTGCCGCACCGGCTGTGCCTGCGGGACACGCCGGGGGTCAACGACACTTTCATGATGCGTGAGCAGATCACCATCCAGGCCATCCGCGACAGCCGCATCTGCGTGGTTGTTCTGTCGGCGGGCCAGGCGCTGACCTCGGTTGACATGGGGCTGATCCGGATGCTCTCGAACCTGCAGTCGCGCGAAGTGGTGATTTTTGTGAACCGGATCGATGAACTGGCCGAACCCGCCGCCCAGACCGTCGAAATAGAAGCCAGCATCCGGCAGACGCTGGAGACCCACCACGGTCCCAAGGATGCTGCGATAATCTTCGGCAGCGCCTATTGGGCCAACAAGGTTCTGACCGGTGAGCTGGAGGGGATGGAGCAGGCAAGCTCGGCCGCGCTGCTGGATTGGGCACAGGCCTCGGTGAATGCGTCGCACGCCAAGCATTCGGCCCAGAACATGGTTTGGGAGCTGTCCGGGCTGCCCGCGCTGAACCGGGCGATCTCGGAACGGATCGTCGCTGATCTGGGCGCGCCG
>JBFOLS010000548.1:0-8854 GCA_040830225.1 Leisingera sp. | reverse complement strand
GCCAGCAGGTGATCAAGATAGCGGGGGGCGGGCCAGAACAGGCGGAAGACCGGGGCAAAGACGGGGCGCGGCTCGGGCTTGGTGAGGAAACAGGCGTGCGGGGCCCAGAAGAGGCCTCCACGGCTGGGGAGGCAGGCCGCTGCCACCGCCTCCACCGCGTCCAGCACCCGGCCGGGGCCGATCGGCAGGCCTGCCTTACGCAGGGCACGCGCAAAATGGGTGAGGTTCCGGACCAGCTTGGGATGGTCCGGCAGGGTGAGCGGCGGAGTGTCAGGCATCACCGGCCATGGGGGCGCTGCCCCCATACCCCCGGAGTATTTTGGGAAAGATGAAAAGCATCATGCAGCGTCAAGGCTGGCTTTGGCCTGGTCCAGAATGCGTTTCGCTTCGGAGCCGTGCAGGCGGGCGATGTCATCCTGGTACTTGAGGATGGCGCCCAGGGTGTCGGCGATGACCTCGGGGCTGAGGGCGATGACGTCGAGGGCGAGGAGGCAGTTGGCCCAGTCGATGGTTTCGGCCACTCCCGGCTTCTTGAACAGGTCTTCGGTGCGCAGGGCCTGGACGAAAGCGACGATTTCGCGGGAGAGCTGCGCGCTGGCCTCCGGCGCGCGGGCCTGCAGGATTTCAACCTCGCGCGCGAAATCCGGGTAGTCCACCCAATGGTAGAGGCAGCGGCGTTTCAGGGCGTCATGCACCTCGCGGGTGCGGTTAGAAGTGAGCACCACGATCGGCGGCTCGGGCGCCTGGATAGTGCCAAGCTCGGGAATGGTGACCTGGAAGTCGGAGAGCGCTTCGAGGAGGAACGCTTCGAAAGGCTCGTCGGTGCGGTCAAGCTCGTCGATCAGCAGGACCGGGGCACCGTGCTCATCCGGACGCATGGCCTGCAACAGCGGGCGTTCGACCAGGTAATCAGCCGAGAAAAGTTCCGATTGCAGCGCGGAACGGTCGGCGCCGCCTGCGGCTTCGGCGGTACGGATGGCAACCATCTGGGCGGCGAAATTCCATTCGAAGACGGCGCTGGCGGCGTCCAGCCCTTCGTAGCATTGCAGCCGGATCAGGCGGCGGCCCAGCGCGGCGGCCAGCGCCTTGGCGATCTCGGTCTTGCCGACGCCCGCTTCGCCCTCAAGGAACAGCGGGCGGCCCAGTTTCAAGGAGAGGAACACCACTGTGGCCAGCGCCCGCCCGCAGACATAGCCCTGCGCCGAGAGCATCTGCTGCACCTGATCGATTGACTGTGGCTGCATGGCTGGGCCTCCCTTTGCCTGCCAACAGGCCATGCGGATCGGCAGCGGTCAAGCCGCGGCCGGCTGCGACGCTGCGACGGCACGGCGGGTTCAGCCGATCGTGAAACCGCTGGGAAGAGTTGTATAATCGGATGCCTCGGGTAAAACTCGTCTCCAGGGAGGCTGCGCCGACGGCGCGGGCCGGCAAGACAGAGACACCGCCTATGCATAACACGCCGACAAAGCAGGGCTGCCTGCGCCGCCGGGCTGCGGAGCAGCAGGGCTGATGCGGATTCTGGCGGTTCTCTGCGTGCGCAACGAAGGTGCGTTTCTGCTTGAATGGCTGGCCCATCACCGGGCCGTTGGCTTCACGGATTTCCTGGTGTTTTCCAACAACTGCCAGGACGGGACTGCAAAGATGCTGGACCGGCTGGAGGAGATGGGGCAGCTGGCCCATCTGCGAAACGAGGGCCCGTACGACAAGGGCGGCATCCAGTTCACCGCGCTGAAAAGGGCCGACAAGCATCCGCTGATGAAGGCGGCCGACTGGGTCATGGTGCTGGATATCGACGAGTTTGTCTGCGTCAAGACCGGCGATGGCACGGTTCCGGACCTGCTGGTAGCGCTGCCGGAGGCGGATGCGGTGACACTGACCTGGCGGCTGTTCGGCAATGCCGGGATCGTGCGTTATGAGGATGCGCCGGTCACCGCGCAGTTCACCCGCTGCGCGCCGGAGGTGATCCATTGGCCCTGGCGGGCGGTGATGTTCAAGACGCTTTACCGCAATGACGGAACCTACCGCAAATGCGGCGTGCACCGGCCGCGCGATGTGCGCGATGCGGCGCGGCTGGAGACATTCCGCTGGTTCGACTGCGAGGGGCGTGAACTGGGCGAGGATTTCAAGACACGGCGGCTGTTTTCCGATTACGGCCGGCCGAACGGGCGGCTGGCGCAGCTGAACCATTACCCGCTGGGGGCGATGGAGAGCTATGTGCTGAAGGCCGACCGCGGAAGGGTCAACCGGCAGGCAGAGCTGGGCATGGATTACTGGGTCGAGCGCAACTACAGCTCGGACTTGGATACTTCGGTCTCGCGCTATGACGGGGCGCGGGCCGGGCTGCAGGCCGAGCTGATGGCAGATCCGAAACTGGCCCGGCTGCATGCCAGGGCGGCGGAATGGCGCCATGCCCGCTTTGCCGAGCTGATGCGCAAGGAGCCCTGCCGCGCCCTGTTTGCACGGCTGCTGATGACACCGCTCTCGCGGGCCGTAAGCCCGGCAGCGGCCCAGCTGCTGCGCAGCTTTGCGGCGCAGGACAGCACGGCGGCGCAGGATCCGGACAGCGCAGGCTGAGCCCCCTTCCGCACCGGCGGCAGGCCGCCTAATGGACGCCGCAACGCCGTAAAGAGGCATAGGTTTTTCCAATTTTGGCCTTATTTCTCACCTAACTGTAAACGCAATCAGCGCCCGGAGCTTTCGCGGGCATAGGGGATAGCAGGCATGCAGGACGGACTTGAAAATCTGGATGAAGACCTTTCCGGGCTGAAACCTGCCCAGTGGAAGGCCCGGATGGCGGCTTTGGCCGAAGAGCATGGCATGTACCAGCCGCTCGGCGACAAGCATTTTGCAACCTTCATCGACCAGGGCAATACGCTGCTGGTGACATTCGAGACCATGCAGGGCATCAACAACCTGTCCGATCAGGCGCAGCCCCTGGGGTTCGATCTGGTAAAGAACCTGGGCTGGTCGCATATGTGCGTGATCTCGGACGGCGACACCTGGTTCCGTGAGGGCCGCATCTATGGCTTCTTTGACCAGCTGATCGATGACGGCTTCTTTGACGAATTCGACAATGTGATTTTTTACGGCGCCGGCCCCTGCGGCTATGCGGCGGCCGCCTACTCGGTAGCTGCGCCCGGCGCGGTGGTGGTGGCGGTGCAGCCGCAGGCGACGCTGGACCCGCGGATGACCGAATGGGACGACCGCTTTGCCGAGATGCGCCGGCTGTCCTTCACCGACCGTTACGGCTATGCGCCGGACATGCTGGATGCGGCGGATCAGGCCTATGTGATCTATGATCCGCAGGAACGGCTGGACGCTATGCATGCCTCGCTGTTTGCCCGCAAGAACGTGACCCGGCTGCGTGCCTTGCATATGGGTGATGCGGTGCAGACCCGGCTGATCGAGATGGAGATTCTCTATCACATCCTGTCGCTGGCCGGCAGCCGCAAGCTGACCAGCAGAGCCTTCTACAAGCTGTTCCGCAGCCGCCGCAACAACTCCTTCTTCCTGCGCAACCTGCTGGGCCGGCTGGAACGGGACGACCGCCCCTATCTGATCACCCTGCTGTGCCGCAATGTGACCGAGCGGATGCGGGCGCCGCGGTTCCGCCGCCGCCTGGAAGAGATGGAGAAGCGGGCCGAAAGCGGCGAGTTTGCGCTGCCGGCCCAGCGCTGAAGCACGCCCGGTCCGCCAGCGCATTCCACCGCTTCTTTTCTGCCCGCCCCTGTGCTAGGCGAACGGCATGACCCAGACGCTGACCATCCCCCGCCCCGACGACTGGCATCTGCATCTGCGCGACGGCGCCATGCTGCAGGCCGTGCTGCCCGAAACCGCCCGCCATTTCGGCCGCGCCATCATCATGCCGAACCTGGTACCGCCGGTGGTGCGCGGCGACCAGGCAGCCGCCTACCGCGACCGCATTCTGGCGGCGCTGCCAGAAGGCATGGCGTTCGAGCCGCTGATGACGCTGTATCTGACCGAGGACACCGATCCGGAAGACGTTGCCGCGGCCCACGCAAGCGGACTGGTCAAAGCAGTGAAGCTCTATCCGGCCGGCGCCACCACCAACTCGGCCTCGGGTGTGACCAACTTTGAAAACGTCCGGGCCGTGCTCGAGAAGATGGCCGAGATCGGCCTGCCGCTGTGCACCCACGGCGAAGTGACCGACCACGACATCGACATCTTCGACCGCGAGGCGGTGTTCATCGACCGGGTGCTGGATCCGATCCGCAAGGCAACCCCGGGGCTGCGGGTGGTGATGGAGCATATCACCACCAGGAACGCGGCGGACTATGTGGCCAGCCAGGACAAGGATCTGGGCGCGACCATTACCACGCACCACCTGATCATCAACCGCAACCACATTCTGGTCGGCGGGATCAAGCCGCACTACTACTGCCTGCCGGTGGCCAAGCGCGAAGAGCACCGACTGGCTCTGCGCGCGGCTGCAACGTCGGGCGACAAGCGGTATTTCCTGGGCACGGATTCGGCGCCGCATACCGACCCGAACAAGCTCAGCGAATGCGGCTGCGCCGGCTGTTTCACCGCCACCAACACCATGTCGCTGCTGGCGCATGTGTTCGAGGAGGAAGGCGCACTGGACAAGCTGGCGGGATTTGCCTCGGAGAACGGTCCGGCCTTTTACGGCCTGCCGGTCAGCAATGAGACACTGACGCTGACCAAATCCGAATCTGCGGTGGACTTCCCGCAGAAGATCGAAACACGCGACGGCCCGGTGACGGTGTTCGATCCCGGTTTCCCGGTCTACTGGCATGCTGAATAGCCACATAAGTTAACTATTCCTTAATGCCCTCAACTTTGCCCTTGCCGGAAAGCAGCGGCCGCTATCAATTCTAGGCCATTATTTCTGCCAGCCTTCCGGGCTGGCAATATTCCGGTAAAGGGCAAGGTATGACGACTTTTACATTCAGCGGCCTGCGCGTTGACTATGATGACGGCGACGCCGTTGCTGTTCAGGATGCCGACGCGGTTATCGTGGTTCCCTCGGCAACTTCGACATTCTCTTATTTGATCGACGGACGCGATGATGACGGCGTTGCCATCATCGATATGAACGACAATATCTCGCATGTGATTGTCGGCGGCCAAAACCTGGATGACGCAGCCGGGGTCTTTTTGAGCGAAGAGTCCCTGATCACCAGCGTGTCCTGGTCCGGCGGCACTACGGTTGTCCTGATCCTGAGCATGGAAACCGGTGCCAACACAGACACCGAGTTTTACTTCGCCCTGGACGGTGCCGCTCTTCCCGATATCAATTCGGTTGCAGACTGGAACTCCTTCAACAATGCAATCGCCTCGCTTGACGATCCAACCGGAGCGTACGGCCCCGGTGTCGATATCGCCTGGTCTTCGATCGATGGCGTGTCCGTCACCGAGGACGACGAATTCTGGGGCACCCCGGGCGATGACACCTACAACGGCGGCAAGGGTGACGATTACTTCCTGAACCAGGAGGGCAACGACACCTACAACGGCGGCGCCGGCACCTTCGACCAGGTCGCCTTTACCATTGATCCGGCCGGCGTCATTGCGAACCTGAAAACCGGCACCGCGACGGACGGCTGGGGCGATACGATCACCATGACCGGCATCGAAGTCCTGCGGGGATCGGCACATGATGACAAGCTGATCGGCAACGGCAAAAGCAACACCTTCCGCGGGCTTGAAGGCGCTGACACCATCAATGGCAGCGGCGGCAAAGACGAAGTCCGCTATGACAAGGATGCTCAAAGAGGCGGCACTGATGGTGTGACGGTGAACCTTGGCAAAGGCTTTGCGATTGACGGGTTCGGCGACCGCGACACGCTAAAGAGCATCGAACGCGCACGCGGGTCCGATAGCGCGGACAAACTGCTGGGCAATGGCGGCGCCAACCGCCTGATGGGCCTTGATGGAAACGACACCCTGTCCGGAAAGGGCGGCAACGACCTGATCCTGGGCGGCATCGGCCAGGACAAGATCAATGGCGACGGTGGAAACGACGACCTGTTCGGCGAAGGCGGCGCGGACCTCTTCATCTTCAAGGGCGCCTTTGGCAACGACACGATTTCCGACTTCCAGACTGCCGGTAAGAAGGAAAAAGTGGACTTGTCCGCTATCACCAATATCAAGTCCTTCCGTGACCTGGAGAACAATCACCTGTCTGAGAATTCGGACGGGGATGCTGTGATCAGCGACAACAAAGGCAACTCCATCACGATGGATGGCATCGGCATCGCTGACCTGTCGGGCAACGATTTCATCTTCTGATCCTGAGACATTGTCCGGGCCGCCGTGCAGGCGGCCTGGTCCAGCCCCCTCCTGCGCGGCGGCGGCAGTGCGCCGCAGAATTGCCGCAAAACAGCCGCGGCCCTGCTTCAGTTCTTACCTAAAAGCAAACGGGCACCTCAGCTGACGCAGGAGTACCGGCATGACGACTTACGCCTTTACCGGCTTTGCTTTTGACATGGACGCCCAAACGGGCGCCAACACGGGCATCATCAGCGGAATCGAGTTCGAACTGATTGGTCCGGACAATTCCGGTTTCACATATTCTCTCGTCTCCGCAGCGGGCACCTCAGGCGCTGCCGGCACCGCCGGCCCGGATGACGACCTGCCAGCCGTGGAAATCGAGGACAATCTCTACAGCGTCATGGTTGCCGGAGAACACCCGGAAAACTGGGACGGCATTGTCTCGATCGGCGAGATTTACTGGAACGGCAACACCTCTGTCGTGCTGGTTGCCGAGCAGGAAATCGACAGCAACACAACCCGCAATTATGTCTTGCAGCTTGGCGGCGACCCGCTGCCCAGCCTGAGCACGCTGCAGGACCTGGAAGACTTGGACAATGCCATCACCGGCACCGGCGTGGCGACTGGCGCCTTTGCCCCGGGTGAAACCATCCTGTGGCAGGATCTGCCAAACGGCACCGCGACGGAACATGACGATATTGTTGGATCGGGGCACCGGGAGAGGTTCTTCGGCGGCAAGGGCAATGACACGATTTCCGGTGAAGGCAACAACGACAAGCTGATCGGCGGCGCCGGCAAGGACAAACTGTTCGGAGATGGCGGCCACGACACCTTGAACGGCGGCGGCGGCCGGGACCGGCTGGATGGCGGCAAGGGCGAGGACCTGCTCGACGGCGGCAAAGGCAATGACATTCTGAAGGGCGCCGCCGGGGCAGACACATTCGTCTTCGCAGGAAATTTCGGCAATGACCGGATCATCGGCTTCAATGCCAACAGCGATGATGAAAAAATCGATCTGAGCCGCGTCAATGCGATCGAAAGCATGGACGATCTGGAAAACGGCCACATGCAGCAGGACGGCAGCAATGTCGTGATTGACGACGGCAATGGCAACACCATCGAGCTAAGGAACGTGCTGCTGGCGGATCTGGACGCGGGCGATTTCATCTTCTGATCCAGTGCCGGGTTCCGCGCCGGCGAAAATCTGCGCTGAGTGACTGGAATGGACCAGGGCCAGCGTATCTGCACAAGGCTTTCCTGCAAGCGGAGCTTGCGGGAACTCCACACTTTATAACGGAAGCCAACCCAAGCAATACTGCCCCTAATTGAATTTTCTTTAGGCAGCAGTTAATGACAACGTACACTCTTTCAGGTTTTGGCGTTAACACCAACAGTGACCCTTCTTCGAACGGCGCCGGCGGCAAAGGTTCTGTCCTTCCCGGCCAGACGCTCAACCTAACTGTTCCGGATGGTGCAGCTTTTTCCTTTACCCCCATCCGAACCCACGAAGACAGGATCAGTTTTGAGCCCGGCGACGGCATGACCGGCCTTCAGCGGACCAGCGGTGTAAACCCTGGTGGAACACACTGGGTGACTTTGGATATCGGCTATACATTGTCGGAAATCACGTGGTGCGGCGGCACAACCGTGATCCTGACCGTGCACGGCATGGGCCAAAACCAACGCATCTATGCGCTGAGCGGCGACCCGCTCCCGGAAATTGGCAGCTACAGCGAGTATGAAGCTTTTGAAGCGTCCTTAACCTCCCGCTCGCCGGTGGCCACCTCGCTGGAACCGAACCAGTCTCTGGACTGGGACTTGGATGCGGTTGAAGCCACTGAGCATGAAGACATTATGGTCACCGAATTCAACGATCTGCTGGATGGCGGATCAGGCGACGATATTCTCATTGGCGGCGCGGGAGACGATACGTTTGTGTTCCGCGGCGACTTTGACAACGACATCATCGAAGATTTTGACGCGCAGAGCAGTGGCGAAAAAATCGATTTGCATGGCGTTACCGGTTTTTTCCAGATGGAAAATATACACGACCACCTCGTTCAGGACGGCAACGACGTCGTTTTCGGCGATGTCTCGGGCAACACGATAACGCTCAGGAACGTGAACCTTGCCGACCTGGATGAGAAAGATTTCATCTTCCGGGAGCCTGCCGTGCTTCCAACGGCCCTCTCCCCTGCGCCTTCAGCGGAAGATGAGCTGGCGCACTGCGAGGATTACCCAGCGCCGGTAATGGAGGATGAACTCGTTTTAACCTCCGATTACCTAATGAACCCCTGCCCCGGTTGGATCCCCTGGGAACTCGCCTGACCCTGAACAGAACCGGGCAGTGTTTGCGCGCGGCCCGCGCAGGGGCTTCAATCCGCCGGCGTTCCGGTTTATGGACAGCAAAACCGCTGCCGCAAAGGATGCCTGCCGCCATGATCCCCTCGTCCTACCCCTCCAAAGAAGAAATCGCCCGTCTCTCGGCCCGGATGCTGCTGGAAATCGGCGCGGTGAACTTCAACACGGATGAGCCCTACACGCTGGCCTCCGGCCTGCCCTCGCCCAGCTACATCGACTGCCGCAAGCTGATCTCCTT
>JBFOLS010000547.1:0-2618 GCA_040830225.1 Leisingera sp. | reverse complement strand
GCGGATGCCATAGCCGTCTTTTTCGGTAAGGCCTGCTTCGTCCAGCAGCCGGTTGGCCAGATCCGGGTCGAAGTCGGCCCAGGCAGCTCGCAGTTCGGGATCAAAAAACTCGCTCTGCTCCAGCACGGTCATGGCGCCTGGTTTGGCGAGGTTGAAATAGAGCGCCCGATTGATAGCGCGGCGGTTGATGGCCAGCGACAGTGCCCGGCGTACCCGCACGTCGCGGAAAAGTTCCCGCCAGACCGGATCGTTCACATTGAGGTTCGGGTAAATCGCGATCTGCGAAGCGGCCCCGCTGCCCCAAAGGTAGGTCTTGTAGCTGGAACCGTCCTTCTCGCCTTTGCGCAGGATCGGAATGTCGCGGAAGCCGAGGCCGCGGGCCTGGAGGTCGGCTTCACCTGCGTTCGACTTGGCTGCGACCAGGCCGGGGCTGACGATTTCCATTTCCACCGTGTCGATATAGGGCAGCTGCACGCCCCGGCTGTCGACCCTGTGGTAATAGGGGTTGCGCACAAACTGGTGTCGGATCTTCTTGCCGGGCGAAGCGTTGATCCACGGCTGCAGCGTCGGGAGTTCGTGGTTGTCGAACTTGTACATATTGTCGAATTTATTGTGCAGTGCAGCCCAGCTTTTTACCCGGGCAAAGTCGACCTCTTCCGCCAGCAACTCCGGGTCGGCATAATCTGCATGAAACTGCTTCAGGTATTTGGCCGGCCGGTAAATGAATGGCGGGCGCGCCTGGGCCAGAATGTACAGGAAGCTGGGGTTCGGACCGTCCCATTCGTAAATGACGGTAGTTTCGTCAGGAAAGGTCACTCGCGGCAGTTTGTTGTTGACCCGCAGAAAATCCGGCGGGCCGGCCGGACTCAGTTCTGGGTTGTTGGCGACATCCTCCCACCAGTAGCGGAAGTCGGCAGACGTGAAAGGATCGCCGCTTGACCAGCGGTGGCCAGGGCGCAGTTTTAGGGTGAAGCGCCGGTTGTCTTCGTTTTCATAACCCAGCAGGATGTCCGGCTGGAGGCGGTAGTTCTCGTCATAGCCAGTCAGCCGGGCATAGCCATAGACCACCATCTGGCGGATATCCTTGGAGCGGGTCACCATGGTGTTGAGCGTGCCGCCCTGAATGCCGAATTCGCGGTTCTTGGCAGCCAGGTTCACCACCAGCGGCACCTCGGGGATGCGTTCGGCGGCCGGGGGCAGATAGCCCGCCTTGACTTCGGAGCGCCAGAAATTGCTTTCCTGCACATCAGGGCCGGCCAGCGCGGAAAGCGGAACAAGGCAAAGGACTGCGGTCAAAAGCGGTTTCAAAACATCAAGCATGGCAGCGTACCTTGTGGCCGGCTTCCAGGTAGTTCAGGTTTACCAGCGGCGGGGCGTGGATGCCGTTGAAACGGAATTCCTCGGGCCAGCTCTCAGGCGCGCCGGCACCCTGCGCCACCAGTTCCAGGTTGATGGGCCGGTCGATGTCCGGTTCCGGCTGGGCGGCAATCAGTGCCTTTGTGTAGGGGTGCTGGGGGTTGTAGAACAGGGTCTCCGGTGGGGCCTGCTCAACAATCAGCCCGCGCCGCATCACCGCAACTTCATCGGCAATCCGTGCCACCACTGCGAGATCGTGGCTGATGAACAGGTATGACAACTTCTGCTGGTCGCGGATCTCCTCCAGAAGCTGCAGAATCTGCTCCTGCACCGAAACATCCAGCGCCGAGGTCGGCTCGTCGCAAACGATCAGCGCCGGGTCCAGCATCAGCGCCCGGGCAACCGACAGCCGCTGACGGTGGCCGCCGGAAAACGCATGCGGGTACCGTTTCAGCATGCCGGGCGACAATCCGACGAGCCGCAGCATTTCGGCTGCCTTATCACGGCGTTCGGCACGGGAGCCGATGCCGTGGATTTCCAACGGCTCCACCAGCGTGTCCTGAATGCGCATCCGCGGCGACAGCGAGGAGTATGGGTCCTGAAACACCATTTGCGCCTGGCGCTGAAAGGCAGTGCGCGCGGCCCGGTCCATATTGTGCACGGCCACTGGCGGCTGGTCCGGATCCGGACGGAACAGCACTTCGCCGCCGGGGTCCGGCAGCTCGGCGCCGAGGGCAATCCGCGCCGCAGTGGTCTTGCCGGAGCCGCTTTCACCGACAATCGCCAGCGTCTCACCGCGGGTTACCCGCAGGTCGATTTCGCGGCAGGCGTGGATCAGGGTGGGTGCCTGCCAGCCTTTGCTGGCCCGCAAAGTGTAGGTCTTGGAGACCGATTTCATCTCCATGATCAGGTCGTCGCGCGGCGGCGGGATGGCGACAATCGCCTCATCAGGGATTTCCGGAGCCGCGTCGAAGAGAGCCTTTGTATAGGGGTGGGCAGGCGAGCGCAGTATAGGTTCTGCGCGGCCGGCTTCCATCACCCGGCCCTTGTGCATCACCACCACCTGCTCGGCCATATTGGCAACCACGCCCAGATCGTGGGTCACCAGGACCATCGCCATGCCGGTCTCGCGCTGCAGTTCCTTCATCAGCCCCAGCACCTGTGCTTGGGTCGTCACATCCAGCGCCGTTGTGGGTTCATCGGCAATCAGCAGGTCCGGCTTGGCCACCATCGCCATGGCGATCATCGCCCGCTGGCGCATG
>JBFOLS010000546.1:0-2475 GCA_040830225.1 Leisingera sp. | reverse complement strand
CTTGGGGTTTCGGGCCATCTGGTAGGCGCAATTGTCGGCGTAGAAGTGGCTGAGCTTCCCATCCGGGTAGCCTCCCGAGACCTCATCCGCCACCTGTCGCCAGAGCTTGTCGCTTTCCCTCACATTGGCTTTGTCGGCGGAGACCAGCTGCCCCTTGCGCTGTCGCGCCAGCTCAAATCCAGCCAGCATGATCCGGCGCAACTCGCCCTCGTCATAGCCGGCGGTGTCGTAACCGTAGCGCAGGCCTTCCCTTTCAGTCTGGCCACGGGGCTGGCCGAACATCGCACCGCCGCACATTTCACGCAGGACCATGATATCGGCGCCCTCGGCCAGGTCCGGGCGGAATGGCGTTCGGTCTGCCAGCGGTGTCCAGAAGCGTGCCGGGCGCAGGCCCGCAAAACTCTGCAGCTCAAAACGCAGGCGCATGAGGCCGTCCTGCATCTCTGGGCCACCCTCGACTCGGATGTTGTCCCACTGCGGCCCGCCGACAGCACCTACCAGAATCGCATCGGCGGCTTTGGCTTTGGTCAGTGTTTCGCCCGTGCAAAAGGTGCCATGCGCGTCCCACGCTGCGCCATGCAGCAGATCTTCTGTGATATTCAGCGCGATGCCATTTCTCTGCGCGACAGATTCGGCGACAGCGAGGCCAGCTTCCAAGACCTCCGGCCCAATGCCGTCTCCCCCCAATACAAGAATGCTGACTGCCATGCCGCAGGCTCCGGGTTTCGCTCTTCTGCCTTCACTCTAAGGGCTTGCGGAATTCGAAAAAGAAGGAAAAGGTGAATAAAGATCATTCATCAGAAGAATGAAAGGGACATGAAAAATCTGCCCCCGCTCAGCCAGTTTCAGGCGTTTGAGGCCGCTGCGCGGCATTTGAGTTTCTCCCGATCCGCGCAGGAGCTGAATGTGCAGCAGCCTGCGGTCAGCCGTCAGGTGGCGGCGCTGGAAGAAGCTTTGGGGGCAAAGCTGTTCCTGCGCAGCAAACCGCGGCTGACGCTGACTGCAGAAGGCGAAACGCTGTTTTCCGCCGTCTCAGCCGGGCTGGCAGCGATCCGCAGCGGCGCCGAGTCAGTGGTGTCCTCCAGCCGCGAGGATGTGCTGGTGGTCAACGCTGCAATCGGCTTCACTTCGCTGTTCTTGCTGCCGCAACTGGCGGAATTTCAGGACCGGCATCCAGATCTGCGGCTAGAGGTGGTCACCCGCGATCAGAACAAGGACTACGATCCCGGGCAATGCGACATCGCGGTGGTGTTTGGCGAGGCGGGCGCGCCGGGCATGCGCTCGGCGCGGATATTCTGCGAAGAGCTGATCCCGGTTTGCGCGCCGGGGTATCTGCCCGGAGACACCCCGCTTCCTTTGGAAGCCCTTCCGGACCATCGGCTGCTGCACATGTCCAATCCGCATCACAGCGGCGACTGGGCCCGGTATCTGAAGGGCACCGGACTGACCGCCGGACCGCCGCAGGCGCTGGACCGCATCCACAGCTACATGGTCTATCTGCGCGCCATCCAGAACGGTAATGGTATCGGACTGGGCTGGGGACGGCTGATCGAGGATCTGGTGCAAAGCGGTGCTCTGGCCGTGGCCTGCGAAAGAAGCGTCAGCACGGCACGGGGCTATTTTGCCTGCATTACGCCGCGGGCCGAGGGGCGGGCCGGAACCGAAGAATTCCTGAACTGGATTTCCGGCTTGATACCCGGCGATTGAAAAGGCGGGCCAATGGCCCGCCTTTTGTAATCAATCAAGCAATGTTCAGGCTTTGGCAGCGGTGACAATGAATTCCACGAGCAGGTCCTCGCGGGCCAGCTTGGCCTCGCCGCAGGCACGGGCAGGCGCGCGGCCTTCGGGGACCCAGGCATCCCAGACCGCATTCATCTCGGCAAAATCCTTCATGTCGGCCAGCCAGATCACTGTCTGCAGAATGCGGGTATTGTCGCTGCCAGCCTCCGCCAGCAGCGCGTAAATCTTGTCCAGGCAGTCCTGGGTCTGCTGGGCAACGCTGGCGCCGGCAGTGCCAACCTGACCGGCAAGATAAATGGTATCGCCGTGGGTGACGATCTGGCTCATGCGCTGGCCGGTGTGGCTGCGGGTGATATCAGACATTGGTTCCTCGTTCCCTTGAAGAAAATGAAAGAATCTGCCGCAAACGGACTGCGGCGAAAGACTAATTGGACAGCAGCCACTTGCCGCCAGAGGGGCAAAACTTCCGCTGCACTTGTTTTGGATCGGAGCTGTCCTTCAGATACGCCTGATGCTGCAACAGCAGGCAATCCCCCTCCTTGCCGCCAACGCGCACCACGCCATGGGCACCGCTGTCCGTGTTGGTCCATTTGGCTTGTTTGCCGGTACCGCCCTGCGCCTCGGCCAGCAAGCTTTGCTCAGCCTGGCGCATGATGTTGGTGTCCTGCGGCGTGAGCCCCGACTTTGCCAGAATACGGCTGAGCGGGTTGGCTGCCGCCGGTGAGAGGGCCAGCG
>JBFOLS010000545.1:0-14985 GCA_040830225.1 Leisingera sp. | reverse complement strand
GGAATGTGCCTTGCGGCAGGGTACTGTTTGCCAGCTGGCATTTCCGCTTTGCCACAGGCGTTCCCGCCGCCCGCGCCGGGCCGACGGTGATCTGGCGCGAGGACGTGCGGCACTGGCATCCGGGCCAGGCCTGGCTGTGGCAGCCCGGCGGGCTCGGGGTGTTCGACCATACGTCGGCACAATTCAGGATATCGGGTCAGTTCGCGTTGCCTCGTGCGCCGGTCAGTCGCCATTAGCTGGGCTGCGGCACCATAATAGCTATCACATTTTAGCAGGTAGAGATCGGAGAAATTGTTCCGCTTCAATGACCGAAAAAACGTCGATCCGTGGCGCGCAAGGACGCGCCATTTCGTTCACAGGGACCTTTGCATTCAACATATCCTCAATCATGCGCCGTTCACGCAAATCCAGCTCTATGTGGGCCATGTCCATTCTCCTTGCTTGTCAACAAGATGGGGGAATTGTCGCAAGCCAGTTTAGAATGTGCCCAGCCAAGCAAATAAATCGGGTAATGAAGATTATGTTAAAATTATTGAGAATAGTAAAGAAAGCGGGCCGCAAGGACCCGCTTTCCGGATGCAACAAACTGTGTCTGTGCCCTGCATGCGCTGCAGGGGCAGGATCAGTTGGTGGTAGTGGTGGTGGTGGTGGTGCCGACTTCGTCGTCGTCGTTGGCAACCACACCCAGAACCGCCAAGCCGGCCACGGCGCCTGCGATAGCACCTGCGCTCAAGCCGCCAGCGGCACCAATGCCTCCGCCAGCACCAGCACCGCCAGCACCAGCGCCGGTTTCCGCGCCGGCCGGGGCCGGAGCAGTTTGTGCGGAAACGGCGGTGGCCGAAGCCAGGGCGGCCAGGGTCAGAGCAGTGAGGATATGTTTCATTTCAAAACTCCTTTGGAGAACTGTGAAGAGGTCGTTGAGGAGACCTTAGGGGAGGCGTGTTTCTATTTCAACGTGCAGAATAGCTGCAAAACTCTTGAAATCTGGTTTGCAGCGGCAATTTTCCCATCCCGTTGCCGCAAAGCCGCGGGCAACAGATCCAAACGGGTCCCGTTTCAGAGCCGCAGCTGGCGGATCCGCACATAGCCGGTCTCAGGGCCCGCCCATTGCCGCGACTGCCAGACCCGGGCGCGGCCCGGGCGGGAATCGACCCAGTAATCGTTGACCACAACCCCGCCGCTGCCCTCGCAGTGCTCCTGCAGGTGGCGGGTGGGGTGGGTCACCTCGACAATCTCCACCGGCGCCGGGCCCAGGTCGGTCAGGCTGCAGGCCATGTTCAGCACCGCCTGGCCGTTGCCGTCGGTGCGCACCGTATAGCGGCGGGCGCCGCCATGGGCCGGGCCCGCGGCACCGTCCGCGGCCGGCACCTGCGCCGACAACAGCCCGTTGCCCAGGCCGCGGGTGGCAATCACCATGCCCTGGCGCAGGCTGAGCGAGACATTGTCCTGGGTGCGCCAGACCTCGATGGCGCCGGGGCTGCTGTCGCGGCGCTCCAGGGCGCGGGTCAGATAGGCCTTGGCATCGCGGTTCTCGATCACCACCTCGACATAGGCCTGGGTCTGCTCGTCCAAGAGCGCCCGGGTCAGCTGAACCGGCGGCGGTGGTGCATTGCGGCGCTTGGTGAACTGCTGGCCCACCGCCTTCAGTACTTCCAGCTCGGCCGGGGTCTTTTCTGGGCCGCGGGCGCAGGCCCCCAGCAACAGGCTTGCGGCCAGTGCTGCCGCGGTGAAACGGATCATGCTCATTCCCAGAACCTCGCGCGCTGCTCTTTCAGGCTTTTACGGTGCGCCTCGCGGATCTGCCCGTAAAGCCGGTCCGGCACTGACACCCGCTGGCCGCCGTCGCGCTGGGTCGGGCGGATGGTCAGGCCGAAACCCGAACGCGACGGTTTGCCCAGGAGCCAGTCGGTCGGAATCCGGAAGCGGAAGCCCTTGTCAAAGGAGCCTTCGCCGAAATCCTCGGCGGAGACATTGGTGAGGGTGAAGAAGGCGCCGACCAGGAAGCCGTTGTTGAACTCGCGGTTCATGCTGAAGGTGGCGCCGTAATCGCCCGCCAGGTAGCGGCCAGCATCTACCTGCACCAGGTAGCCCTTGGGCAGCTCGTAATAGGCCGAGGCATGGCCGGTGAGGATGCTGTAGTCGCGGAAGGAAAAGCGCTGGTCGAAATCGCGCTGCACCACGTAATTGGCTTCCGCCCCGAGGCCGAGGCGGCTGTTCACCGGCTTCCACAGCACTTCGCCCGAAATCCCGCCGTACATGCTCTCAAAGAGGCCCGCGGTGGCGCGGGCATAGAGGTTGCGCCCGGGCTTCCACAGGCGGCTCACATAGAGGTTTTCCAGGGTGGTGCCGAACTGGGCGTATTCGCGCTGGTTGGTGCGCACCTGCGGCAGCCGCGAGTGGCCGACGCGGCCGTTCTTCACGTTGCCCCAGACCCGCTGGCGGATTGTGCCGGCAATGCGCCAGCCCGGCGCTGGCGCATAGGAGGCGGCGAAATCAAGCCCGGCATCAAGCCGGAAGGGCTGTGCCGGGTCGAAATAGGCGGGCGCGGTATAAGGGCTGATTGAGGTGGTGAAGGCCGGGTACAGCTCGCCCGAGAAGATCGCGTCTTCCGGCAGCGGCCCGGCATCGCGGACGCCCATGGCGGCATAAAGCGCGTCCGGGGCTTCGGCGTCAAACTCCAGCGCCTCCAGGTCCGAGCGGCGGATCTCGATGGCCGACATCCCGATGCCGCGCCGCACCGGCACCAGGCGGAAGGTTTCCACCGACGGCGGCAGCGTCTGCGCCAGCGCCCGCGCCGCCCGCCCCGCTGCCTGTGCGGCGGAACGGTAGCGGATGTTGCGGTAGCGCAGCTCGGCCTCGGTGCCGCGCAGGGTGATCGCCTCCAGCACCAGCCCGTCCGCCTTCAGCGCTTCGGCGGCCAGATCGCGGATGCGCTGTTTCTTGTTTGTGCTGGCAGCCCAGTCCTGGCCCCAGTGGCTGTCCTCGGTGGCCCAATGGGTGCGCGGCACGACCGGGTGCGGCGCCGACACCGCCATCGGGGTCGGCGGGTGCTTCGGGTTGAGCTGAATCTGCGCGGTGAGGCCGATTTCCGAGCCGTAGAGGTAATAGGCGCCCAGGCGAAGCCGGTCGGAATACTGGTATTCGACCCCGTAGTTGACCGAGGATTTGCGTTCGAAGACATTTGAAGCCTGGGTTTCGGTCTCATAGGCGTCGGTGGAATATTCCGCCTTCAGGCTCCAGCGCTCGTCCGGCTGCCATTCAAAGCCGCCAAACGGCGCGAAATCGCCGCGGAACCACTGGTCGGTCGACAACTCGCCGCCGGTGCTGCCGCCGACAAAGCTGGGGCGCTTGCCGCCGATATTGCCGATCGCGCCGCGGCTGCCCAGCCGCCCCCAGCCCAGGCCCGCCGAGAGCTTCAGCCGCCCGGGCACCCGGCCCCAGCCCAGGGCTGCGCCTTCGAACCGTTTGCTGGCGACGAAATATTCTGCCGCATAGACCCCGGTGCCGGCGAAATCCTGCAGCCCCATGGTGACCTCCGGCAGCCAGCTGCGCTCGCGCCAGAGCCGGGCGCGCACATCGAAGCCGCGGTCGTAATAGGTGTCAAAGCCGAACAGGCCGAGATCCTGGATGCCGTTGTAGCGGAAGGAGGCACTGAGCCAGGGCAGCGCCTGGAAGGTGACGTTGTAGCGCGAGGTGCCGCCGAACCAGGAATAGGTGACCGCATACTGGCCGTCCGGCAGCATTTCGGCGCTTGGCATGTCGATGATGCCGGGGCTGCCGTAGAAGTTGAGGCTGGGCGGCGGCAGCGGCTTCAGCCGCGGCGCGGCGCCTTCGCTGCCGGCGGCGGCGCCATGGCTCGCGCGGGTGATTCCCGGCATCTCCGCCGCGCCCGTCTGGGCCGTCAGGCACAGCGCCGCGGCCAGGGGCCCAGTCCGGAACAGGGTCCGGAACACGGTCCTGCGCAAAAGGGTCTTGATCGGTGCCACGGGAAACCTGCCTGTCCGGAACTGCCTGCTGCCGGCGCTTGCGGCACCGGCCTTTTCATCTCTTGTGCCGCTTAGAGCATGGATGGCGGCGCCGGATCAATTGCCGTGGTGCCGGGGGCTGCGGTTTTGCCGCCGGTGCAGCGCGGCTGCCGCACCCCGGGCCGCAGCGCTGCACCGGCCTGTCAGGAAGTCTTGCGCCCGGCGGCCGCGGGCGGCTGGCAATAGCCTTCGACCCAGCGCTGGATCACCTGCCGCGCCGCCGTCTCGTCGCCGGCGGCCACCGCCTGGCGCAGGCTGCGCAGGAAGCCCGCGACCTCGATCTCCGACAGCACCGTCTCGCGGGCGCAGAAGATCTTCTGATGGCGGGTATGGATCAGCTCTTCGGTCAGGGTGAGCTCCTCCTCCATCTTCTCGCCGGGGCGCAGGCCGATGATTTCGATGGCGATGTCGCCGTCCGGGTGGTCCTCGTCGCGCACGCTGTGGCCGGTGCTTTCGATCACCTGGCGGGCCAGCTGCAGGATCGGCACCGGTTCGCCCATGTCGAGCACGAAGACCTCGCCGCCCTGGGCCATGTCGCCGGCCTGCAGCACCAGCTGCACCGCCTCGCTGATGGTCATGAAGAAACGCTTCACATTCGGGTCGGTCACGGTGACCGGGCCGCCGCGGCTGATCTGCTCCTGGAACAGCGGCACCACCGAGCCGGAAGAGCCCAGCACATTGCCGAAGCGCACCATGGTGAAGACGGTCTGGGTGTGGCGGGTGGCCAGGTCCTGCACGATCAGCTCCGCCATCCGCTTGGAGGCGCCCATCACATTGGCCGGGTTCACCGCCTTGTCCGAGGAGATCAGGATAAAGCGCTCGACGCCGGTGCGGGCGGCGGCGCGGGCCAGGGTCTGGGTGCCGAAGACATTGTTGGCCAGGCCGGGCAAGGGGTTGGCCTCGACCAGCGGCACATGTTTATAGGCGGCGGCATGCAGCACCACCTGCACCTGATGGGCCTGCAGCACCATGCGCACCTGGCGCGGATCGGTGACCGAGCCCAGCACCGGCACCAGCTCGATGCCGGTGCCCTCGATGATCTGGCTCAGCTCCTGGTGCACGGTGTAAAGCGCCAGTTCGGAAAGCTCGAACAGCACCAGCTTGGCCGGGCGGCAGGCCAGCACCTGGCGGCACAGCTCCGAGCCGATCGAGCCGCCGGCGCCGGAGACCAGCACCGTCTTGCCCTGGTAGGCGCCCGCCGCCTCCTGCAGCGGCACGTCGCGGGCGGCGCGGCCGAGGAAGGCCTGCGGCGCCACCGGGGTCAGCTTGTCGACCAGCGCCTCTTCGCCGATGAGCTGGGCAAAGGAGGGCAGCGCCTGCACCTCCAGGCCCAGCTTCTGCAGCCGCTGGATGATCTGCGCCTGGCGCTGCTGGCTCTGCGAGGGCATCGCCAGCAGCACCCGGCGGATCTGCCGCGTCTGCACCACTTCGGAAATCCGGGCCGGCGCATAGACCGGCAGGCCGACCAGGGTCAGCCCCTGCAGCGAGGAATTGTCATCGGCAAAGGCCACCGGGTCGATGCCGTCATGCGCCTTCAGCGCCTGGGCCAGCTGGGTGCCGGTGGTGCCGGCGCCGTAGATCAGCACCCGGCAGCGCGGCTGGGCGCGGCGGTAGACCATCAGTACCACCTGCAGCATCGCCGCGCGCGCCACCACCATGAACAGGAAATAGCAGATTGCAAACACCACATGGGTGCCGGGCGGCAGGGCCGGCCCGAAGGCGGCGGCCAAAAGCGCCAGCACCAGCGCCGAGGCGCCCGCCAGCAGCGCGCTTTGCGCCGCGGCGTGGCGCTCATAGGCGTTGAGCTGCACATGCGGCAGCCCCAGCCACAGCGCCAGCCCGGCGGCGGCGGCCATCACATAGGGCATGAGCGGCAGCAGCGATGCCAGGGTGGTGAGCGCCGGATCGGGCAGCGGCTGCACCTCCAGGGTGAACAGCAGCGCCAGCGGCAAAAGCGCCAGGTCGGCGACCAGGAATACGTAGGCTTTCTGCCTGCGCGACAGCGCACTGATCAGATTATACATGCCCGCCTGCCCTCAATTGCCTTCTGCCGGTTTCGTGCCAATTCTGCACTTTATTATCCTGTTATTCTGTTTTCCTGCCGTCGCCGCAGCCTGTGCAGACTGATAGCAGGGAAAAGTAAAAAACAAACTGGCGCCGCGTGGAAAACTGCGGTGCCGGGCCTTTAAAACGTAATTCCTATGATAACCCGGTTTGCCCCGGCGGCAAACCGGAGAGCGGCGAAAAACCGCCGGTTCCGCCCTGAAATTGCCCGGTTTCCGCCCCGCTGCAGCCGCAATGCCGCCACCGGGCGCCCGCCGCGCCGGGCGCGGTTGCGAAAAACACGCACTGAGAGAATCGAAAGTCACCAAAACTACCCTCGGCGGAAAATATTGCCGATGGTCTGAAACACCAGGTCAAAGTCGTAGCACATGCTCTGATGGCGCTGGTAGATCAGATCCAGCCGCGCTTTTGCCGGCACGCAGATGCGGGAATAGACCGCGTGGGTTTCCTCCGGCGTCTTGCAGCGCGCCAGCAGCGCCGCCTCGTGGCGGTGATAGGCGATCGAAGCCAGCCCGGTGACGCCGGGACGCGACTTCAGCACCTTGGCATAAAGCCCGGGATGCGCCTCGACATACTGGCGCAGGGGCGGGCGCGGCCCGACAAAGGAGATGTCGCCTTTCAGGATGTTCCACAGCTGCGGGAACTCATCCAGCCGCTTGCCGCGCAGCCAGGCGCCGGTGCGGGTGATGCGCGCCGATTTGTCGCCGCCCGAAACTCCGGTGTCGGTGTCCACCACCGTCATGGTCCGCAGCTTCCAGAGATTGAAGGGCTGGTCCACCCCCTTCATCCGCTCCGCCACATAGAACAGCGGCCGCCCTTCCTTCCACAGCAGCCACAGCAGCAGCAGCAGTAGGACCGGGCCCAGCACCGCAATCAGCAGGCAGGCAAAGAACAGGTCGAAAATCCGTTTGCGCCAGGTCATCAGCGGCTCTGCTCCTCATTAAAATGCGGCTCTATTGCGGCCCATTCGGTGGCCATCTGCGCAGGATCCGCGGCGGTCAGCGCAAAGGGCAAAAGCGCCTGCAGACGCTGCGTGTCCAGCGCCACTTCCGGGATCGCAGTTTCCGGCGCCGGGGACTGGGTGAAGGTGCGCCCGGCAGCCTGCAAGAGCGCTGCCATCCCCACCGTGCCGGGCTGTGCGATGTTGAGCGCCGGCGGCAGAACCGGCAGCGCCAGCAGCGCCCCCAGCACCCGGGCAAGGCTTCCTGCCCCGATGTAGCTGCGCCGGGGGCTGCATCCGTCCGGGAACCGGTCCAGGCAAAACCCCGGCCGCCAGCCGCCCAGAATGGCGTCGAACCCGGCGATATTGCCGATCCGCAAGGCGCAGACCGGCACTCCCAGCTCTGCGCCAAGCGCGGCGGCGCGTGCCTCCATCTCCACCTTGGCCTGACCGTAAGGATTGGCGGGCTGCAAAGGGGTGTCCTCGGCCAGCAGGCCGGATTGCGCCCCGTAGACCGCTGCCGAAGAGGCCAGCAGCACCCGGGCGCCGGCGGAGGCGCCGGCGCGCACCGCTGCTTCGCCGAGGCGCACATGATCCTTCATCTCCCCTGCCCCTCTGCCAGGCACCGGCCCGGCCAGGCAGAGGATGGCGCCGACGCCATCTGCCGCGCGTGTCAGCGCATCCGGCGCCTGCAGCGGATCAAAGATGCGCCACGCGCCGGGGAGCTCCTGCTGGCGCCGCGCCTGCAGTCGCAGCGCCAGCCCATCAGGCGGGCACAGCTGCAGCAGCCTGCCGATGCGCCCTGTTGCGCCCAGAACCATTGCGGCGGGTTTCGCCATGCCTGCTGCCCGTTTCTGTTGAACCCTCTGCCTCAGCCCAGTATCCTCCCGGCAGCAAAAAATCAAAGCGGTTCCACAACAGGCTCCCCATGCTGAAACTTCTCCCCTGGCTGGCCGCTGCCGGCCTGATCCTTCTGCCCGCAGCCTGCGGCCGCCTGCCCGGCGGCGCGCCTGCCAGCGAGGAGATCCTGCGCGAATCCGGCGAGGCGGATGCCAATTTCGCCCTCTACCAGGTGAACCGGGCGCTGCTGCCGGCGGTGGCCGAATGGCCTGCCACCGGCAAGCAGGAACGGCTGAACTGGCTGCACGGCCACCAGGGCGCCAAGACCCAGATCATTCAGCCCGGCGACCAGCTGACGCTCAGCATCTGGGACAGCAACGACAATTCCCTGCTAACCTCGGCCGAACAGAAGATGGTGCAACTGCAGGATATGAAAGTGGCGGCCAACGGGTCGATCTTCATGCCCTATGTGGGCGATGTGAACGTGCTGGGGCTGACCCCAGCGCTGGCGCGGATGAAACTGCAGGAGGCGCTGGAGCCGGTGGTGCCCTCGGCGCAAGTGCAGCTGGCAATGGCCGAGGGGCGCAACAATTCGGTCGACCTGGTCTCCGGCGTGGCCCAACCCGGCACCTACCCGATGCCCGACCGCAACTACACGGTGATGGGGCTGATCTCGGCGGGCGGCGGCATCAGCCCGAACCTCAACAACCCGCAGATCCGGCTGGTGCGCGGCCGCAGCATCTATGGCACCTCGGTTGACACGCTGCTGGACAACCCGCGCTTGGACACCCTGCTCAGGGGCGGCGACCGGGTGTTTGTCGAGGAGGACGCGCGCTATTTCCTCTCCTTTGGCGCCACCGGCGAGGAGGATCTGCACATCTTCACCAAGGACGAAATGTCGGCGATGGATGCAATGTCGGTGGCGGGCGGCTTCCAGGACAGCAAGGCGGACCCCCAGGGCCTGCTGATTCTGCGCGAATACCCGGCCTCGGCGGTGGCGCCCGGCGTGCGGGGACCGCGCCAGCAGCGGGTGGTGTTCTCGCTTGATCTGACCTCGGCGGACGGGCTGTTTTCGGCGCGCCGGTTCCAGATCAACCCAGGCGATCTGGTGATGGCCACCGAATCCCCGATCAATGACGCGCTCACCATCTCCAACATCTTCGGCAACTTCTTTGGCGTCTTCAGTCGCGCCGGCGTAATCAACTGAGCCCGGCCGCGGCCGGGCTCTAGGGGCTCCTGCGTCTTACCACAGCATCAAAGATGTCGAAGTAGAAGCCTTGGGCTCGGCGGGGCAAGCACCCTACTTCAGCAGCCCTTCCAGATAGGCGCCATAGGCGTTCTTGGCGAATTTCTCCGCCCGCGCCTTCAGCTGCGCCGCATCGATCCAGCCCTGCTCATAGGCGATCTCCTCAGGGCAGCCGGTCTGCAGCCCCTGGCGCTCCTGCAGTGTGCGCACGAAATTGCCCGCATCCAGCAGCGAGCCATGGGTGCCGGTATCGAGCCAAGCATAGCCGCGGCCCATGGTCTCGACCCGAAGCGCGCCTTCTTCCAGGTACATCTGCAGCAGGTCGGTGATCTCCAGTTCGCCGCGCGGGCTTGGCGTCACCATCCGCGCCCGCTGCGGCGCTGAGCCGTCCAGGAAATAAAGCCCGGTGACCGCATAGTTCGAGGGCGGCACCGGCGGCTTTTCGATGATTTCCTGCGCGGTTCCATCCTCGCCGAAGGCCACCACCCCGTAACGCTCGGGGTCGGCCACGTGATAGCCGAAGACGGTGCCGCCTGAGTCCTGTGCATCCGCCGCCGCCAGCAGTTTCGGCAGGCCGTGGCCAAAGAAGATATTGTCGCCCAGCACCAACGCCGAGGGTGCGCCTGCCAGGAAGTCTTCCGCCAGGATAAAGGCCTGCGCCAGACCGTCGGGCGAGGGCTGGACCACGTAAGTGAGCTCGACCCCCCACTGGCTGCCGTCTCCCAGAAGCCGGATGAACTGCTCCTGATCCTGCGGCGTGGTGATCACGCAGATCTCGCGGATGCCCGCCAGCATCAGCACCGACAGCGGATAATAGATCATCGGCTTGTCATAGAGCGGCAGCAGCTGTTTTGAGACCGCCATGGTGATCGGATAAAGCCGTGTCCCCGAGCCGCCCGCCAGGATGATGCCTTTTCTTGCGGTCATGCCAATTCTCCCAAATCCTTCAGAATATCATTCAAACCCGCCCGCCAGTCCGGCTGCGGGATGCCAAAAACAGTCTCTAACGCGGCACAATCAAGCCTGGAGTTCAAAGGCCGCGCCGCCGGTGTCGGGTAGGCGGAGGTGGGGATGTCCTCCACCGCGCAGTCCACGCCGACCTGGGCAAAGATCTCCCGCGCAAAGCCAGCCCAGCTGGTCTGCGGCGCCCCGGCCAGATGATAGATGCCGGATTTTCCCGGCTCTTCCATCAGCTGCCGCACCATTGCAAGACAGGCGGCGGCAATGTCCCATGCCGGGGTCGGCGCCCCGATCTGGTCAGCGACGATGGTCAGCCGCTCCCGTTCCTTGCCTAAGCGAAGCATGGTTTTCACGAAGTTGTTCCCGTGGCTCGACACCACCCAGGAGGTGCGCAGGATCGCATATCTGCCGCCCGCCGTCCGCACGGCGTCCTCGCCGGCCAGTTTGGAGCGGCCATAGGCATTGAGGGGTGCAGCGGCGTCACCCGGCTGCCAGGGCGCCTCGCCGCTGCCGTCAAAGACGTAGTCGGTGGAAACGGTGACAAAGGGAATTCCGGCTTCCGCACAGGCCCGGGCCATGGCGCCGGGGGCTTCGCCGTTGATCACCGTGGCGAGGGCCTCCTCTTCCTCGGCCCGGTCGACGGCGGTATAGGCGGCGGCATTGATCACGGCCTGCGGCCGCGCCTGGCGGATGGCCGCCGCGCAAGCCCCGGGGCGGCTCAGATCCGCCTCCGCGCGGCCCAGGCATACAACGCCTTCATGCACGGCCAGTTCCCGGGCCAGCTGGCCGGTGCTGCCAAATACCAGAATGCTCATAGGATCAGTTCCGCTCCCTTTTCATCGTGCTTTCAATGCGCCCGCCGGAGACCGGCCGCCTGCGCCACAGATACAAGGCCCATCCCCAGATGCCCAGTTCCAGCAGGAAGGTCCAGTGCAGCAGGAACGAGAGCACCCAATGAGGCTGGCTGGCGGGCACCTCCACCAGCGTATAGAGGCGGCTGTTAAAAGGGGCGGCCCACAGGATGCCGCCGCCGATGGTGTCCAGCACCATGTGCAGAAAGAGGGCAGCAAAGAACACCGCCGCCGGTGCCAGCCAGAACCGGGCAAAGACCGCCAGAACCGGCAGTGTCAGAGCCGCAATTGCTGCCCAGAAGGCCGGCACATGCACCCAGTAGCGGTGGTGATGGATGCTGCCATGATCCACAAAATGAAACCACAGCATGTCGAAATCCGGCAGCACCGCGCCGATGAGGGCAGCGGGCATCAAGAGCCCCCGGCCCGCAGGCGCCAGCCGCGCCAGCACATAGCCCGAGGGCAGATGCGCCGTCAGCATGGGCAGACAAGATCCAGAACAAACACGGCTTCGCCTCTCCGGCTTGGCCCGCCGCCAGGCAGGCTTTCATTTCATCTTTCCTCAAATACTCCCGCCGGAGGCAGGCTTTCCAGCCGGAAAGCCTTCACCCGCCGGCTTACTTGCCTGTGCCCAGCCGCTGGCCGACGCCGTCGCGGTCCTGAAGGGCGCGCCACCAGCTCTCGTTGTCCAGATACCACTCAACGGTTTTCTCCAGCCCTTCCTCAACCGTCACCGAAGGGCGCCAGCCCAGTTCGTCCCGGATGCGCCCGGGGTCGATGGCGTAACGCGCATCATGGCCCGGCCGGTCGGTGACAAAGGTGATCTGGTCCTTGTAGGACTTGCCATCGCTGCGCGGCCGCTTGCCGTCCAGGATTTCGCACAGCGTGTTCACCAGCTCCAGGTTCGACCGCTCATTCTCGCCGCCGATATTGTAGCTGCGCCCCAGCGCGCCTTTCTGCACCACCAGCAAGAGCGCATCGGCGTGGTCCTCCACATAAAGCCAGTCGCGCACGTTGGAGCCGTCGCCGTAGATCGGCAGCGGTTTGCCGGCCAGCGCATTCAGGATCACCACAGGAATGAGCTTTTCCGGGAAATGATAGGGGCCGTAGTTGTTGGAGCAGTTGGTCAGCACCACCGGCAGCCCGTAGGTCTCGGCCCAGGCGCGCACCAGATGGTCGCTGGCCGCTTTGCTGGCGGAATAGGGCGAGCGCGGATCATAAGATGTGTCTTCGGTGAACTGCACCGCCGGGTCGGCAGGCAGCGAGCCGTAGACCTCATCCGTCGAGATATGGTGGAAACGGAAGGCCTCCGGCCTGCCCGCTTGCACCCAGTATTTGCGGGCCGCCTCCAGCATGTTGAAAGTGCCGGTGATATTGGTCTCGATGAAATCACCGGGCCCGTCGATCGAGCGGTCGACATGGGATTCCGCGGCCAGATGCATCACCGCATCCGGCTGGTGGCGCTCAAAAACAGTGTCTAATGCGGCCCGGTCGCGGATATCGCAGTGTTCAAAGGCGTAAAGCGGGCTCTGCGCCGCCCCGGCGACATTGTCCAGGCAGGCGGCATAGGTAAGCGCATCGAGGTTCACCACCTGATGGCCGCGGGCAATCGCCAGCCGCACCACCGCCGAGCCGATGAATCCGGCGCCGCCGGTCACAAGAAGCTTCATCTCTTATCCTTCCCACACAAAGGGGCTGTCGA
Source organism: Leisingera sp. (assembly GCA_040830225.1). Taxonomy (GTDB): domain Bacteria; phylum Pseudomonadota; class Alphaproteobacteria; order Rhodobacterales; family Rhodobacteraceae; genus Leisingera. Next base: position 2,357 of record JBFOLS010000545.1, on the reverse strand, counting down.
AATCCGCAAACCGCGGCGCCGCCGCATCCTTCCCGGACAGCACCGGGGTGCCGTCAAACCCCCAATCGATGCCGCAGCTGTCCCAGGCCACAGCGCCGTCGCACTCCGGCGCGTAGTAATCGGTGCATTTATAGATCACCTCGGTGTCCGGCGCCCGGGTGATGAAGCCATGCAGGAAGCCCTTGGGCACCAGCAGCTGCTTGCCGTTTTCCGCCGAGAGCTCGATGCCGAACCATTTGCCGTAAGAGGGCGCGCCCTTGCGGATATCCACCGCCACATCGAACAGCACGCCCCGGCCGCAGCGCACCAGCTTGTCCTGGGCCGCGGGCGGCGACTGGAAATGCAGGCCGCGCAGGGTGCCGGCCAGCGCCGAGAGCGAATGGTTGTCCTGCACGAAGTCCAGATCGATGCCGTGCTCTTCCATCCGGCGGCGGTTCCAGCTTTCGCTGAAAAAGCCGCGGGCATCCCCGAACCGCGCCGGCGTCAGCACCTTCAGCCCCGGCAATCCTGTTTCTTCTATCTGCATTCTCTCCGCCCCGGTTTCCTTGGGTTTTATCCCTCAGCCCAGTCCTATCCTCTGGCGGGGGGCAGCGCCAGAGCCTGGCGCGCCGGCAGCATGGGCGCAACAGGCGGGCGCCGGTGCCCGGCCGGGGCACAGCCTGCGCTTGCATCCCCCGCCTCTGCGCGGCAAGCATGGCCTATGAAAATTTTGTTTGTGCATCAGAATATGCCCGGCCAGTACCGGGAGCTTGCACCCTGGCTGGCGGCGCAGGGCGGCCATGAGATCGTATTCCTGACCCAGCGGGGCGACGTGCAGCTGAAGGGGATCAAAACCGTCACCTACAAGCCCTTCCGCACCCCCGCCAAGGATGCCTTCGGCCTCTCCAAGGACTGGGAAGCCGCCTCCGGCGCGGGGCTCGGCGCCGCGCTGGCGGCGCGGCAGCTGAAAGAGGCGGGCTTTACCCCCGACATCATCATCGGCCACACCGGCTGGGGCGAGCTTCTGTTCATGAAGGACCCCTACCCGGATGTGCCGGTCATCGGCTTCTTCGAGTATTTCTACCGCACCTCCGGCGGGCTGGTGGGGTTCGACCCGGAAAACCCGCCCAACGATCAGGCCTATTTCTTTGCCGAGGCGCGCAACACCGTGCCTTATGCCAGCATCGAACAGGTGGATCTGGGCCATGTGCCCACCGCCTGGCAGCGCGACCGCTTCCCGGAGAGTTTCCACGGCCGCATGTATCTCTGCCATGACGGCATCCGCACCGACAAGCTGGGGCCGGACCCGTCTGCCACGGTGAGCCTGGGGCGGCTGGAGCGCCCGCTCAGCCGCGAGGACGAGGTGGTCACCTATATCGCCCGCAACATGGAGCGCGCCCGCGGCTTCCACATCATGATGCGCGCCCTGCCGTTGATCCAGGCGCAGCGCCCCAATGCCCGCATCCTGATGATCGGCGGCAACGAGACCTCTTACGGCGCCGAAAGCCAGCACCCCGGAGGCTTGCGCGGCGAGATGGAGGCGGAACTGGGGGACAGCGTCGACTGGAGCCGGGTGCATTTCCTCGGCAAGGTGCCTTACGAGGATCTCTGCCGGATCATCCAGCTGAGCCGCTGCCACATCTATCTGACGATGCCCTTTGTCCTCAGCTGGTCGCTGCTGGAGTCGATGGCGATGCAGGCCACCGTGGTGGCGGCGGACGTGGCGCCGGTGCGCGAGGCGATCACCCATAATGAGACCGGGCTGCTGGTCGATTTCTTCTCGCCTGAAAAACTGGCGGAGCAGGTTTCGGACGTGCTCGCCAATCCCGGCGGCTACGCCCATATCGGCCCCAAGGCCCGGGCCCATGTGGTGGAAAAATACGACTTCCTCACCCGCTGCCTGCCGGAGCATATCGCCCGGATCAATGCGCTGGTGCCGGAGTCACGGCGCATAAAACTGTAGCCGGAGGCGCAGAGGATCAAACTCTGACCGGAGGCGCGGAACCGCATTTTCGAAACGTCTGCGTCCCGCCCGGGCATTGGCTGTAACACCGGCCGGATGCGGCGGGCCCCGGCCCCGCCCGCATCCGGCAAGCGGCGTCCCCGCCCTTGCGGCCGGGCGCGCCATTGTGTTTCCGCGTGTTTCCCCCCCCGCGCGCCTGTCAGTGCCGGTCCGGATCCGCCGGCGGCGGCGGCAGCTGCTCCGAGGCCCCAAGCGCCGCCTGGGTGCGGTTCTGGGCGCCGATCTTGCGGAAGCAGGTGCGCAGATGCACTTTCACCGTGGCTTCACAGATGCCCAGCTCATTGGCGATGCTCTTGTTGGTGGCGCCTTCGGTCAGCTTGGCCAGGATCAGCTGCTCGCGCTCCGACAGCCCGTG
>JBFOLS010000544.1:0-8098 GCA_040830225.1 Leisingera sp. | reverse complement strand
GGCCCAAGCTCCGGAAACCGGTTTGCTCCCGGCCGCCCTCAATCTGTGCCAGATGCGACAACGCGCGTTCAGTTTCACAGTTCCCCGAGCCGCGCGGCAGTAAGTTCCCGTCCCCGGTCCGCACAGACTGAATGCTCATCTTTTGATTGGCCGTGTTCAGAACCGCCCGGAACCGCGGCTCTGCCTGCCCTTGTTCCGTCGAGACCGCAAGCCCCGGCAGCGACCAGCTGAACGCATAAGAGGTTCCGCTGCGCGGCGTCACTTTTGCAGGCACAGAAACACCAAAGGAGGCATCGGTGACCTCAGCCTCGGTGAAGTCATCTTCAAACTGAACGGTAATCCGGCTGGGGATCCATGCGGCTCCGGAAATCGGTTTCAGCTTGCAGAGGTAGCTGGGCCCGGCGACGGCACCCGAACCGGCAAGCGTTAAAATCAATGCCAGTGCCCCGCTATTCGGCAGACTCATCAGCCGCTCCCCAAAACCGTCTTACACGGCCGCCTCCTTAAGCCGGATAACAGCCATAAAATCAATCAGTTGCACCCATTGCAAAGGTAGTCATCCAAGAGCTGCGCCAGTGTAAAATCCGGTGCTTTGGATATCTCCGATGCACCGTAAATGACGCACCTTGGCGTCACAAGCAAAAAGCGAGTGATAATTTTATTAAACACCCAAAACACTACCTGAGCGCCAGGGATCAAGCCCAGCACCCGGCCGGATGACACCTATCTGAATACTGAGATAATTTCGGCAAACGAAAAACGCCCCTTGCATTGCAAGGGGCGTTTCAATTTCCAGCGTCAAACCGGCTTTCAGTAAACGCCGACTTTCGACTGCGGATGGGCCGCTGCGCTCAGCAGTTTGAACACATATTCGCCCACGGACCGGAAGCAGACGATGTAAAAGCTGCCGTCCTCGTTCAGCCAGAAGGCGCCGGCCACCTGGGCCAGGCGCGAACGGCGGAACTGGCCAGGCACAAAGGCAGCGGCGTCAAAGTCCACCGGGCTCACTTTGCCCAGCACCTCGCGTGCACCTTCGCCCGACAGGCGGAAGAAGGCTCGGGCGTCAGAAACGTTCACTGCAAGTGCGTGTTCGCCTTTCAGCGCCTCCGCCACTTCAGCGGTTTTTGCTACCGCGTCCTCGTAAGGCACCAGCAGCAGCAGTTCGTCGGTGGACATCCAGGCAACGGCGCCGTTTTCGGCAACATTGACAGAACCCTGGGCCGGAACCTCGGCGCCGGTGGCGGCTTTGACAGCCGCCTTCAGCGCTTTGGACCCCAGATCGCCCCGCAGGGTGATCATGCCCTGCAGGCCCGCGTCCTCGACCTTGGCGATCCCGGTATACTGGGCGCCGTTCAGTACGGAAACAGCCTTAGACATTCTGCTTTTCCCCTTCCTTGTCGTAGAAGACCGGATCAACGATCTTGGCTTTGTAGGTCTTGCCGTCGGTGCCCGGGAATTCGATCACCTCGCCCATCCGCTTGGGACCGTGCTTGACCAGGCCCATGGCGATGCCCTTGTTCAGGGTGGCGGAGAAGTAGGTCGAAGTGACCCGGCCGATCATGTTGCGCTGGCCGTTGGCATTGACGCCTTCACCCACCGCATAGGCGCCGTCAGGCAGAACCGAACCGTCGACGGTTTCCAGGCCAACCAACTGCCAGCGTTCCGGATCGACCATGTGGGAACGGGCTTGCGCGCGTTTGCCCAGATAGTCTTCCTTCTTCTTCGACAGCGCCCAATGCAGACCCAGATCCTGCGGGATCACGGTGCCATCGGTCTCGTCGCCAATCATGATGAAACCCTTCTCGGCACGCAGGATGTGCAGGGTCTCGGTGCCGTAAGGCATGACGCCGAATTCCTTGCCTGCTTCCATCAGCGCATCCCAGAACGCCTGGCCTTCAGAGGCCGCAACCGCGATCTCATAGGACAGTTCGCCCGAGAAGGAGATCCGGTAAGCGCGGGCGTCAAACTCGCCGATCTTGCCGTCACGCCATTCCATGAAGGGCAGCGCCTCTTTCGAGACATCCATGCCGCCGCCTGCTGCTGTGTTCAGCTTTTCCAGCACCTTGCGGGCGTTGGGGCCGACCACGGCAACCTGCGCGTACTGCTCGGTCACGTTGGCAACATAGACTTTCCAGTCCCACCATTCGGTCTGCAGCCATTCTTCCATCCAGCCATGGATGCGCTCGGCACCGCCGGTGGTGGTGTGGCACAGCCAGGTGTCATCGTCGATGCGGGCAACCACACCGTCGTCCATCAGGAAGCCGTTCTCGGTGCACATCAGGCCATAGCGGCATTTGCCGATTTTCAGCGTCGACATCATGTTGGTGTACATCATGTCGAGGAACTTGCCTGCGTCGGGGCCTTTGACCACCAGCTTGCCGAGGGTCGAGGCGTCCAGCAGGCCGAGGTTCTCGCGGGTGTTCTTCACTTCGCGGTTCACCGCGGCATGACGGTCCTCGCCCGGGCGGGTGATGGCGAACGGACGGCGCCACTGGCCAACCGGTTCCCAATCCGCGCCGTTTTGATCCATCCAGTCAGCGATCGGTGTCTTGCGCACCGGTTGGAAGATCTCGGCCCGTGCCTCACCGGCGATCGCGCCCAGCGAGATCGGGTGGTACGGCGGACGGAAGGTGGTGGTGCCCACCTGCGGGATTTCCGAGTTCAGGCTGTCGGCCAGAATGGCCAGGCCATTGATGTTGGACAGTTTGCCCTGGTCGGTGGCCATGCCCAGCGTGGTGTAACGCTTGGTGTGCTCGACACTCTCATAGCCTTCGCGGGCCGCCAGCTGCACGTCCGACACTTTCACGTCGTTCTGATAGTCCAGCCAGGACTTCATGCGCAGCTTGATGTCTGCCTTGGCCGGCATCAGCCAGACAGCTTCCATCTGTGCTTCCGCTTCGGACTCGCCCTTGGCAGCCGCAACGTTTTTCGCCGGGAAGCCAGCAGCCTCAGCCGCTTTGGAGCCGGCAGCTGCTGCGTCTTCCAGCAGCGCGCCCAGGCCAAACTCGCCATTCGCGGCGCCTGCCGGAACCACAAAGCCGTTGCCGTCGTGGCCTAGCGGCGGGCGGGAGGCATCGGGGCGGAAGTTGGCGTTCACTTCGTCCCAGATCAGCTTGCCGCCGCAGTGGGACCACAGGTGCACCACCGGCGACCAGCCGCCGGACATGGCAACTGCGTCGGCCTGCACGGTCTCGCGTGCGCCGCCTTCACCGTTCTGGGCGCAGATGGCAACCTCGGTCACGCATTTGCCGTCCTTCACCTTGGCAATGGCACGGCCCAGTTCGACCCGGATACCCTTTTCGCGTACGGCTTCCATCAGTTCGCCGCCGCCGGTTTCGCGGGTGTCGACCACGCGGACCACTTCGACGCCTGCGTCATGCAGGACCAGCGCGGTACGGTAGGCGTCGTCGTTGTTGGTGGCAACCACGACTTTCTGGCCCGGGTTGATGCCCCAGTTGACCACATAGTCGCGCATGGAACCTGCCAGCATCACGCCGGGAACGTCGTTGCCGGCAAAGGACAGCGGGCGCTCGATCGCACCGGTTGCGGTGACGATCTGAGAGGCACGGATCCGCCACAGACGGTGGCGCGGGCCGCCCTGGCCCGGTGCGTGGTCGGTCAGGCGCTCATAGCCCAGGGCATAACCGTGGTCGTAGACGCCGGAGCCCATGCAGCGGTCGCGCAGGGTGACGTTGTCCATCGCTTCCAGCTCGGCCAGGGTCTTGGTGATCCAGGCGTCGGGCGCTTCACCGTCGATGGTGCCGCCGTCGACCGGCGCGCGGCCGCCCCAGAAGTTGTTCTGCTCCAGAACCAGCACCTTGGCGCCAGTGGCTGCAGCAGCCTTGGCGGCCTGCAGGCCGGCAACGCCGCCGCCGATGACCAGCACATCTGCGAAGAAGTAGAAGTGCTCGTAGGTGTCGGCGTCCTTCAGTTCCTTGTCGGGGGCTGCGCCCAGACCTGCGGACTTCCGGATGATCGGCTCATAGACGTGCTTCCACAGCGGACGCGGGTGGATGAACATCTTGTAGTAGAAGCCGGCGGTCAGGAAACGCGACAGCTTGTTGTTCACCGACAGAACGTCGAACTCCAGGCTCGGCCAGTGGTTCTGCGAGTTTGCAGACAGGCCCGAGAACAGCTCGGTGGTGGTGGCGCGCTGGTTCGGCTCGTAACGGTCGCCGGTGCCCAGCTGCATCAGTGCATTGGGCTCTTCCGAACCCGATGCCACGACGCCGCGCGGACGGTGGTATTTGAACGAACGGCCCATCATCACCTGGCCGTTGGCCAGCAGTGCGGATGCCAGGGTATCACCGGCATAGCCCTTCATGGACTTGCCGTTGAAGGTGAAGTCGATCTGTTTGGAGCGGTCGATCAGCCGGCCCTGATTGGCGAGACGCGTGCTCATGTGCTCAGACCTTTCAAGAGAAAAGCGGGTGTTTCAGTCAGGCGGAGGATCATTTCTTCCCGTCCGCAAATTCACGCCAGGTCCAGCCCGGGCGTTTGGCAGCGATCTTGTCCTGGATCTCCTGCGTCGGCACAGAGGTCTGGGCCGTGTAGGTGCCAAAGACCTCCAGCGTCATGGTGCAGCGTGCGGCGTGGAACCACTTGCCGCAGCCATTGGCATGGCGCCAGCGTTCAAAGTGAACGCCTTTGGGGTTTTCGCGCATGAACAGGTAGTCATGGAACTCATCATCCGAGGAGCCGGGGCCAAAGCGCTTCAGATGCGCTTCGCCGCCCGCGGCCAGTTCGGTTTCTTCGGCTTTGACGCCGCAATAGGGGCATTCAAGGATCAGCATGGTGCTTGCTCCATAGTATTGAATTTTGCAGCGTTAGTGCGCCACACCGGCGGCGACGCTCTCGTCGATGAACTTGCCTTCTTTGAAGCGGTTGATCGAGAACTCCTCGGTCAGCGGCGAGTGGCCGGTGGCCATCAGCTCTGCCATTGCCCAGCCCGAGCCCGGGATGGATTTGAAGCCGCCGGTGCCCCAGCCGCAGTTGATGAAGCAGTTCTGAACCGGGGTCTTGGAGATGATCGGCGAGCGGTCGCCGGTCACATCCACAATGCCGCCCCACTGGCGCAGCATCTTCAGACGGCTGACCATCGGGAAGGTTTCGACCAGGGCGCGCACGGTTTCTTCGATATGGTGGAAGGAGCCGCGCTGGGTGTAGTTGTTGAACCCGTCGGTACCGCCGCCGATCACCATCTCGCCTTTGTCCGACTGGGACATGTAACCGTGCACGGTGTTGGCCATTACGACCACATCCATGCAAGGTTTGATCGGCTCGGACACCATCGCCTGCAGGGCAACGGATTCCATCGGCAGGCGGAAGCCCGCCATTTCCGACAGAACGGAGGCGTTGCCAGCTACGATCATGCCGATCTTGTCGCAATCGATCGGGCCCTTGGTGGTGTCGACACCCACGGTGCGGCCGTTCTCGGTGCGCACGCCGGTGACTTCGCACTTCTGGATGATGTCCATGCCCATGTCGGAACATGCGCGCGCATAGCCCCAGGCCACAGCATCGTGGCGGGCGGTGCCGCCGCGTTCCTGATAGAGGCCGCCCAGCACAGGGTAACGCGGGCCGTGCAGGTTGATGATTGGAACGATCTCTTTCACGCGCTCAGGGGTGATCCACTCGGTCTGCACACCCTGCTGCTGGTTGGCATGCGCGGTGCGCTTGTATCCGCGGATCTCATGCTCGGTCTGGGCCAGCATGATCACGCCGCGCGGGGAGAACATCACGTTGTAGTTCAGGTCCTGCGACATGGTCTCATACAGGCTGCGCGCCTTTTCATAGATCGCAGCCGAGGGATCCTGCAGGTAATTCGAGCGGATGATGGTGGTGTTACGGCCGGTGTTACCGCCGCCCAGCCAGCCTTTCTCGATGATTGCGACATTGGTAATGCCGAAATTCTTGCCCAGGTAATAGGCGGTGGCGAGACCATGCCCGCCAGCACCAACGATGACGACATCGTAATGGCGTTTGGGTTCCGGCGAGCGCCAGGCGCGCTCCCATCCGGTGTGATAGCGCAGGGCTTCCCGCGCAACGGCAAAAGCTGAATAGCGTTTCATGAGCGAATCCGATGGTTCGTGTCTGCTAGCGGGTATGCCCTAAACGCATGACTGACCCGTGCCGTTTATCGTCCCCTTTCTGCGTTATTGCGACATATCCGCATGACGCATTGCGGCATCCAGCTGTCCGGCGCGGCAGTTTGGCCCTTTTGTTCGGCCCGCGCCGCATATAGATGAAATCCAAACTACGGAGACACTATGGTTTTCTGGATAGTCACCGCATTCATCGCGTTTTCTGCTGCCCTGCTGCTGGCAATGATCATCATCCGCGCCCGGGAGCAAGGCGAACCTGCTGCGGCCTATGACCTGCGCGTTTACCGCCAGCAGCTGCGCGAAGTGGACAAGGATCTGGCCCGCGGCGTCATCGTCGAAGCGGACGCCGAGCGCATCCGCACCGAGATTTCCCGCCGCATCCTGGCTGCTGACGCACAGGTGCAAAAGCGCAAGGCCGGGCACTCCCAGCCTAAGGGGCTGTCGATGCTCTTCGCCGGTGTTACGGCCCTGCTGATCACCGGCGGCACCCTGGGCCTTTACTGGCAGCTGGGCGCGCCGGGCTACGGCGATCTTGGGCTTCAGGACCGCATCCGCCTGGCGGGCGAGCGGGCCGAAAGCCGCCCCTCCCAGGCCGAAGCCGAAGCAGATGTGCCTGCACTGCCCAAGCCGCAAGTGGAAGAAGGCTACATCAAGCTGGTGGACCAGCTGCGCAAAACCGCAGGCGAGCGCCAGGACGATCCGCAGGGCCAGGCTTTGCTGGCGCAGCACGAAGCCAACCTCGGCAATTTCCAGGCCGCTTACCAGGCCAAGGAAAACTACATCCGGCTGGCAGAGGGCCAGGTCAACGCCCGGGACTTTTCTGAACTGGCGGAACTCAAGATCATGGCCGCCGCAGGCTACGTCTCCCCCGAGGCCCAGACCGAGCTGCGCAAGGCGCTGGCCATCGATCCAGCACACGGCCCGGCCCGCTATTACTGGGGCCTGATGCTGGGCCAGATCGGCCGCCCGGACCTTGCTTACCGTGAATGGGCCGCCACCCTGCGCGCAGGCCCCGCGGATGCGCCCTGGGTCAAGGGCATCCAGGGACAGATCGAGGAAATGGCCTTCCGGGCCGGTGTGCAGCACAACCCGATCATCCCCGGCGGCGGTTCCGCCCCCGCCCTGCCCGGCCCCAGTGCCGAAGAGATGGAAGGCGCAGCCAACCTCTCCGCCGAAGAGCAGCAGGAAATGATCCGCGGCATGGTCACCCGCCTGTCGGACCGCCTGGCGACCGAGGGCGGCAGCGCCGAGGAATGGGCCCGGCTGATCGGCGCCCTCTCGGTTCTGGGCGACACCGACCGTGCCCGCACCGTTTACCAGGAAGCCCGCTCCGCCTTTGCCGCAGACACCGAAGGGCTGGCTTTGCTGGACACCATTGCCGCGCAATCGGGACTGACAGAATGATCCACGACACTTTCGAAGACTTCGCCGCCGCGCTGCCGCCGATGAACGCTCTGATGGGGCTGGACCTCGGCACCAAGACCATCGGGGTCGCCGTCTCCGACCGTATCGGCGCCGTGGCCACGCCCCTGGAAACCGTCAAGCGCAAGAAATTCTCGGTGGATGCCGCGCGCCTGCTGGAGATTATCAAGACCCGCGACATCAGCGGCATCCTCCTGGGCCTGCCCCGCAACATGGACGGAACCGAAGGCCCGCGCTGCCAGTCCACCCGCGCCTTTGCCCGCAATCTGGCACAGCTCACCGATCTGCCGATCAGCTTCTGGGACGAGCGCCTCAGCACCGTGGCGGCAGAAAAAGCGCTTCTTGAAGCAGATACGACACGCAAACGCCGCGCAGAGGTTATCGACCACGTTGCGGCCTCCTATATTCTCCAAGGCGCATTGGACCGGATGCGGCATTTGAAGAATGGGTGAACGATGACTGACGACGTTTGGAAACGGGACGAGATCCAGTCCCCCTGCATCAAGATCTGCGTCGTCCACCCCGAGGCGCGCATCTGCACCGGCTGCTACCGCTCCATCGACGAGATCCGC
>JBFOLS010000543.1:0-3796 GCA_040830225.1 Leisingera sp. | reverse complement strand
CCGGTCTCGCGCTGCAGTTCCTTCATCAGCCCCAGCACCTGTGCTTGGGTCGTCACATCCAGCGCCGTTGTGGGTTCATCGGCAATCAGCAGGTCCGGCTTGGCCACCATCGCCATGGCGATCATCGCCCGCTGGCGCATGCCGCCCGACAGTTCAAAAGGGTAGGACCGGTAGGTGCGCTCAGGGTCGGGGAAGCCGACGCGCTCAAAACACTCAAGCACCTCCTTGCGGGCCGCGCGTTCGGACTTGCGGCCATGCAGCCACAGCACTTCGGACACCTGGTTGCCGATCCGGTGCAAGGGTGACAGCGAGCGCATCGGTTCCTGAAAAATCATCGAAACTGTATTGCCGCGAACATCGCGCATCCGGCGTTCATCCAGTGTGGCCAGATCCAGTGTTTCACCGTGCGTTTCCAGCAGGATGCGCCCCGAACGCAGCTGTGCCGCCTTGGGCAGGATGCGCAGAACCGCCCGGCAGGAGATCGTCTTGCCCGAGCCGCTTTCGCCGACCAGAGCAAGCGTCTCGCCGGGCTGAACAGCAAAGCTGACCTCCTTTACAACGGGATCGCCTTTGCCAAATCCAATGCTGAGATTTTCGACGGACAGCAGCGGACGCATTCAGTTTTGCCCGCCCGGCTGGTTCAAGGCGTTCATGAGATCGTGTTTTCCCCTGTTTTTTGCCTCACCTTCGCGCGATGGGCGCTGTTTAGTCAAACCCCATTTGGCCAGACGCCCGCCGCACAAAGAAAAGTGAACGGCTTCAATGCCGCGGAAACGAGACCGGAAAAGGCTTGAGGGCTGGGTCTTTACCGGCCTTGCGACAGTTTCACGCCTTAGTCATAGGGCAGGTTCACAAATGGTAACATAGGCGTTGCGGTTATAGGTTTCATGCCAGAACCGCGAACGCAGGGCATCTGGCTCACTGTGGCGCTGCCGCCACTTGGGGGCTAGGCAGACAGGACTGCTGAGTTGGCGCCGCGTGCTGCCCCTCCTAGGATGGCTGCGGGTAACGAAGGGAATAAAGGGCGGAAAATGGCGCAAAAACCTGTACTGCATCGGGATAATCCGGAAGCCGAGCCGCTGGTGGGCAATATCAAGGTCACCCGCGATGACTGGCTGAACGTCGCGATGGACGTGCTGATTTCGGATGGTGTGGAGCAGGTGAAGGTGCTGGCTCTGGCCGAGCGGATGCAGGTCTCGCGTTCCTCATTCTACTGGTACTTCAAATCACGCCAGGACCTGCTGGACGCGCTGCTGAAGACCTGGGAGCAGACCAACACTGCCGGCATGGTGCGCCAGGCCGAGGCGCCGGCCAAGTCCATCACCGGTGCCGTGCTGAACGTGTTCCACTGTATAACCAACCCCAATCTGTTCAACACCGCGCTGGATTTTGCCGTGCGTGACTGGTCGCGCCGTTCCGGCAAAGTGCGGAGCCTGCTGGACCGCTCCGACAGCCGCCGGGTCGAAGCGCTGACGGAGATGTTTGAGCGTTACGGCTATCCGGAGCGCGAGGCGGTGACCCGGGCCAAAGTGCTCTATTACATGCAGCTGGGCTATGACATGGCGGACCCGAATGAAAGCCACGCTCACCGGCTGGAAGTGACGCCGGAATACCTCAAGGTCTTCACCGGCCGCGAGCCGCTGCCCGAGGAAATGGAAGCTTTCACCGAGTTCACCAGGCAGCACTGGGACGTGTGACGCGGCGGCGGCTGGCCGCCGCCGGTGTCAGAGGCCGCGCAGGGCCTCCTCTGCCTCCTTGCGGGCTTTGCGCGCGGCCTCAAGCCGGACCGGGCCATAGCCGCGGATTTCCATCGGCGCCTTCAAGACCTTGAGGCAGGCATCGTGCGTGTCTGCACTGTAACTGTCAGCGAGGGTTTTCAGCAGATCCTCAAACCAGTTCAGCAGGTTCCGATGCAGCCGGGCCTCTTCATGATAGCCGAAGGGGTTCAAGACGGAACCGCGCAGGCGTTTCCCCTTGGCCAGAAGGTTCAACGCGGGCCGCAGCCAGGCGCCGAAGGCGCGTTTCGCTGGGCGCCCGCGCGAATCCTGCTTCCAGTTCAGCAACGGAGGAGCGAGATGGTATTTGACCGAGAACCCCCCCTCGAAATCCTCCGCCAATTGGTGCTGGAACGCCTCGCTTGTCAGAAGGCGGGCAACCTCGAATTCGTCCTTGTATGCCATCAGCTTGAACAGTGACCGGGCCGCCGCCGTCGTGAGCTCCTCCCGGGCTTCTTCGGGCAGTTGCTCGCGAAAGCGCTTCAACGCGGTGGTGTAGCGACCGGCATAGGCCATGTTCTGATAGCCGGTGAGGAACGTGGCGCGCCGCTCGATCAAGGCGTCCAGCGTTTCGGCCTTTTCCGGCTCTTCTTCATAATGGCTGGCAACCAATTGCGGATCCGCCGCCATCGCCCGGCCAATGGCAAAGGCAAGGCGGTTCTTTTCAATCGCCACGCCGTTCAGCTCAATTGCCTGGTCCAATGCACCGGCGCTCACCGGTACCAGCCCCTTTTGCCAGGCAAAGCCCAGCATCATCACGTTGGCCAGCACCGCGTCGCCAAGGATCGCTTCGGCCGCTTCGTTTGCGTTGAATCCGGAAAGGTTCTGCGGCCCTACAGCCTCGGCAATGGTGTTCTCCCGCACGGCGGCCATCAGATCCGCATCGCGGTGCAGCACCAGATCCCCGGTCGGCATTTCCGCCCGGTTCAGTGCCACCTTGGTGCCATGGCGGTAATGCACCGACGCCTTGGGGGCCGAACTCACCACGACATCACAGCCGATCACGGCATCAGCGCCGCCCTGATCAATGCGGACCTGGTTCAGGGTTTCAGGCGCCTTGGACAGCCGGATGTAACTCAGCACCGTGCCGAACTTCTGGGCAAAGCCGGTGAAGTCCAGCACACTGGCTCCTTTGCCTTCCAGATGCGCCGCCATGGTGATCAGAGCGCCTACGGTAACCACGCCGGTGCCACCCACCCCAGTGACCAGCAGGTCGAACGGCTCCGTGAGAGATGGCAGTTCGGGGGCGGGCAGCTTGGCAGTCAGTTGGGCGGCGTCCAGCCCAGCGGGTTTCTTCTTGCGCCGGGTGGCGCCTTCGACGGTTACGAAGGAAGGGCAGAAGCCGTTCAGGCAGGAGAAGTCCTTGTTGCAGGTGGACAGGTTGATCTTGCGCTTGCGGCCAAAGGGCGTCTCTTTCGGCTCCACGCTCAGGCAGTTGGATTCCACCGAGCAATCGCCGCAACCCTCGCAGACTAGATCATTGATCACCGCAAAGCGTTTGGGATCGTCCATCTTGCCGCGCTTGCGGCGGCGGCGTTTTTCGGTGGCGCAGGTCTGTTCATAGATCAGCACGGTGACGCCGGGGATCTCCCGCAATTCGCGCTGCACTGTGTCCAGCTCGCTGCGCTCATGGAAAGTGGTGCCCCGCGGAAAATCCCCATGAATGAACTTGCCGATGTCATCGGAGATAAGGGCAATCCGCTCCACCCCCTCTGCGCGGCAGGTCTGAGCGATGCCGTGGACCGAGACCGGCCCGTCCACCGGCTGTCCGCCGGTCATCGCCACCGCGTCGTTGTACAGAATTTTGTAGGTGATATTGGTGCCCGCCGCGACCGCCTGCCGGATTGCCAATGAGCCCGAGTGATACCATGTGCCTTCTCCCAGGTTCTGGAACACATGCTTCCCGCCGTTAAACTGCGAAGCCACGGTCCAGGGCACCCCTTCGCCGCCCATCTGGGCATAGCCCGCCGTCTCCCGGTCCATCCAACTGGCCATCACGTGGCAGCCAATGCCGGAGAATG
>JBFOLS010000542.1:0-12875 GCA_040830225.1 Leisingera sp. | reverse complement strand
TATTCGGCGAAGGAATCCCGGTCTGTCAGCTTTTGACTGCATGTGCTTGGTATCCACCAGGCATCATGAAGAGGGTATTTTGCTCACCGGCGACAAACTATTGCGTAACACAGCCAAGCGTGAAGAGCTTCGAACACACGGTGTTCTGTGGATTGTTGATGAACTGAGAGAAAAAACTAATTGCGATGAACTGTTGATCCGCACTGCTCTTGAAACATGGCGGGACGACGCTTCCGTTTTTCTTCCGTCCGCCGAAATTCAGCGCCGTCTAAAGTAGTATATCCAGTGTATCTGCCCCCATTCGTCGACTCGTGGAGACATGGGGCAGGTTTGGAGCATAGCTAGAGCAACAATCTATGTAACCCAGTTCATATTATTGAAATTGCTGGCCAACATCGATTTCCGTCGCATCAATTCCTAGCTCCTTGATGAAGTACCCCTTGTCGACCCGCTTCCGAATACTGCGCATGTAGCCATTGCCATCGCTGTCCATGAACAAGCACCGGATGTTGCTATAATCGCCCCAAACGCCCGCTATGGCGATCAGCGGAACCCCTTCAGGCAGGTAATCCACTTTCTCAAAGTCCCGGTAGTCGATGCCGTAGTCACGGGCCTGATGGTAGCTCATGGTGAAGTGGTCGTGTGGGAATGTCATTGATTTTCCTTTCAAACTAAAGTCCGAGGCCATGACTGTGGTCTCGTTCAAATTGCCGTTCGCTCAGCTCTCGTTCAGCTGTTTCTCGGCGGCTCTCGCTAGCTTCAAGCTGGCTTGCAAGTTCTCTTCCAGCGTCACGTAGGTCGCTTCCTCGGTCAGCAAGTCGGCTAATGTGGCGACCGACAAGAGATGCGATTTCATGAGCAGCGCCACACAATGTGCCAAGCCATTCAGCTTGGTCTCGATCCCGCCCGTCGAGCGTTTCTCCAAGCCGCGCAATTCCTGCGCTGAGGCCTCGCAGGCCGTCACCAACCGCTCGACGCAGGCGAGCAAATCGCGCTCCAAGGCTGTCAGGGGTTGATCCATCTAGCTCGGCTCCACCTTGATGCAGGAAACCGTCCGCCCCGCCATCGTGCAGCTGCGAATGCTGGCTGTCTTCGGCGGCAGGATCAGATAGGTCGCGCCCTTGTGCTGCACTGTCTGAAGCCCCCAGCTTTCCAACTGTGTGCGGCTGGCCATCTCCGACAGCTGCCAACTCCAGAGAAACGTCAGAGCCAGCGTCACCAGCACCAACACCAGACAGGCTAACGCCGTCAGCCAAGGTGCAATCCGCATCAACCGGCCGATTGTGTTGATGTGGCTCTGCCAGGCCCTCCCGCTCCAATCCAGAAACGTGCTGGTATCGGCTTCGATTGTATCCCGCGCGAGCCTCACACTGTCCTGAATATCGCTCCTGAAGCTCTGTAATTGTGACGCCACCAAGTCGGCGTGTTCTTTGCGGATCGCTTCCAGGTCCGCATTCAATCTCTCGGCTAGGCGGTTCGGCTTGCCAGTCGTCATGGAAAATTTCTCCTTTCAATCGCCAGCGTTCGCCGGTGTCGGGGTCTTTGGCGGTAACGTAATTTTTGCTGGCGCGGGGAATGTCGAAGCCTGCATCTGTAAGGGCATCAACCATGCTGGCGCGGTCGGTGATGATACCGACGCTGATCTGGTCCAAGATCCACTCGTGCAATTCTTCACGACCCTGCGCCCGCGTCGGCGCCTCAACTGTGGCCTGGACCTCCTGGGCGCGGTCCAGATCCATCGGATCGGCCCAGCCATGCGTCTTGTTCATCAGATCGCGCAGGCTGTCATAAGCAGTCTGATAGCCGGGTGGTGCGATATTGAGGGCCTTGCCCGCCGTCAGTTCCAAACGCGGGGTGCAGAAGTGTAGTTCAATGCGGTCTTCATGGCTGTGGCGGACCCAGAGCATGTCATATTGCTCGCCTTCCAGACCCGCAAATGCCAGCTGCTCGAAGGCGTCCATGACTTCAACCTGCTGGGCCTCGGTGGGTGCGTCTTCATTGGCAAAGCTGATGACGCCCGCGCGGTAGGTCCATTGATTGCTGCTGACGTCAATCAGGGCTTCGGTTCTGGCGGGATCACCGCGTAGTACCTCAGGCAGAGGGTCGCGCGTGACCGTCACAGGCTGGCCATCGGCATCGCGGACTAGTTCGCGATTGGCGTCATAGGCCAACACCTCACGCGCCACCAGGTATCCGACGGGGCCAGCACCCGCGCCTTTGCCGTTGGGAAAGAACTTGATCAGCATTGCCGTGCCTCTTCGAGAAGCTGGGCAAGCTGGCGTTCGATCACAACCAGTTGGCGGGCCACGGCGAGCGCATCTAGGTCAACCTGACCAACCAACAGCGCCCGGTTCACGAACCGTGTAATCTGGTTGAGGTTGCCGCCGATGCGCCCCACAGCCAACACCAGTGCCGGGTCAACGCGCGGGGCGGGCTTACGGCGACGGGCCTCAGTCAGGCCAAGGGCTTCGCGCAAAAGCGTCGCGGCTGGAATGCCAGCAGCTTCGGCCTTGGCGCGAAGTTCAGCCTTTTCAGCGGCAGTGCATCGAAAGACGAAGGTCTCGGTGAGCGATGCTTTGGCGTGGGGCTTGCCCCCGCCGGTGGGGTTCGAAGGGGAGGCTTGCCACTCCTCGCAAGGTCCCGTTTCAGCAGCGCCAGCGTATGACATGGGTCGCCTTGCTCTTTGCTCAGCACGCATGGCAAAGCTCCTGCTTTGAAGGCGCGAACAACGTCCAGTCTTCGGCAATGAGCCAACTTCGCCAAGCGGGCCAATCGTTTTTATTCGTGGGTGGAAACCTGTCGGGCAGCCAGTAACCGCGCTCACCGTTTTCGCTGACCTCAGGGAGAGCGCGGTCAATCCATGTACCGAACATTCGTTCAGTAAAGTCTTCCCATTGGCGGCAGCCAAATGACTGGCGCGAAACGAACACGGCTCGCGAACCATCCCCGCGCGCCGAGCCGGATGGCCTTCCGTCCGGCAGATCCGGCTCAAGCGAGGGATTTTGTTCGTTGGATTGTTCTTCCTTTATAAAGGGAAGTTCATCCATGAGCCTCTTATCAGTCGCAGATGAACCCTTTTCGGCTTTCGAAAGGCTCACTGATGCGCCCCTTTTCCTCGGCCGAAATGGAATGATCTTGGCGGGGGCACGAAGATCGTATTCCGTGTGATTGCCAGCACCGCGCCCTTCGGTCCGAAACAACCAGCCGAACTCTACAAGCTGTCTGAGGCACCGTTTGATGGTCGCCAGCGACATACCGGCCAGGAACTCGTTCAGCGTTCTCAGGGAAGGATTAAGTTGACCGGTTTTGTCGTTGGCGAACTGCACTGAAAGCGCTGAGGCAACTGCCTTGGTCGATGAGTTAAGGTCGGCACATTGCAGAATGGCTTTTAGCCATTCAAAGCGATTGAGCTTAGGCATGTGCACCTCCAGCGATTGCGGCAGGACCTAAAAACATGCTATTGAAGCGAGGAAAGTTGGAAGCTTTCAAATGAGCTCTAGCCCCGGTCTCGGTTGCCGCCGAGCCGGGGTTTTTGATTGCTTCTTGGCCACTAGGGGTGAGTAGAGCGAAGTGAAACTGTACAGGTTTTGTACAGAACAACGGTGATCTCAGACCGTATGATGCCGCTTTGTCGTGCAAACTTCTGCAAATTGCACCAACCAAATCGAAACAGTGTATTGTTTTACAATGAAAATCTGGCGACCCCGGCAGGATTCGAACCTGCAACCTGCCCCTTAGGAGGGGGCTGCTCTATCCAGTTGAGCCACGGGGCCGCGTGCGTTTACGCGATAGCAAATCCCTCTTGCGATCACAATGGGATGGATGCAGGCGCAAGCTGATTTGCCGCGCGCAGTTTCCATTGTGCAGCATCCGGTGTCTGCGCTAACGTTGCAGACAGCAGAAAGAAGAGGCTCAGGAACGTGACAACGGACAGCAAGCGCCCGCTCACCCTTCGCGATGTATCCGAAGCAACAGGTGTTTCCGAAATGACTGTGAGCCGCGTGCTGCGCAATCGCGGGGATGTGTCGGAGAAGACCCGCACCAAGGTGCTGACAGCCGCCAAGGAACTCGGTTACGTGCCCAACAAGATTGCCGGCGCGCTCGCCTCGAACCGGGTGAACCTGGTGGCTGTGATCATCCCATCGCTGTCCAATATGGTTTTCCCCGAGGTGCTGACCGGCATCAACAAGGTGCTGGAAAATACCGAGCTGCAGCCGGTTGTGGGCGTCACCGACTACAAGCCGGAAAAAGAGGAGAAGGTGCTCTACGAGATGCTTTCGTGGCGGCCCTCTGGAGTGATCATTGCAGGGCTGGAGCACACGGATGCCGCCCGTGCCATGCTGAACAATGCGGGCATTCCGGTTGTTGAAATCATGGACACGGATGGCAAACCCGTGGACTCGATGGTCGGCATTTCGCACCGGCGTGCAGGCCGCGAGATGGCCAAGGCAATCCTGAAGGCCGGTTACCAGCATATCGGGTTCATGGGGACCAAGATGCCGCTGGACCACAGGGCCCGGAAGCGCTTTGAAGGCTTCACCGAGGCGCTGGCCAAGGAAGGTGTGGAGATCGAGGACCGTGAGTTTTATTCCGGCGGCTCGGCGCTGGCCAAGGGGCGCGAGATGACCCAGGCCATGCTGGAACGCTCGCCGGATCTGGATTTCCTTTATTTCTCCAATGATATGATCGGGGCCGGCGGGCTTTTGTACCTTCTGGAGAAAGGGATCGATGTCCCCGGGCAGATCGGACTGGCCGGCTTTAACGGGGTGGAACTGCTGCAGGGGCTACCGCGCAAGCTCGCCACAATGGACGCCTGCCGCCAGGAGATCGGCCGCAAGGCAGCTGAGATTATTGCAGCGCAGCTTGAAGATCCGGATGCTGAGATTGAGTCCCACGTCACGCTGACCCCGACCATCTCTTATGGCGATACGCTGAAACGCCGCTGATGTCGCTGCAGCGGCTGGACAATCAAAGCGCGCGGCGGCTGTTTCTGGATCGCCACGCGCTGCTGGAGCAGCCTTCAGGACCGGCCAAGGGCGCGGAGCTTCTGACGCTGATCCAACGGCTGGGGTTTGTGCAGCTCGACAGCATCAATACGGTCGCACGCGCCCATGACGTGATCCTTTACTCACGCCGCCCGGGATACCGTCCAAAGCACCTGAAGCAGCTTTATGAGCAGGACCGCGGGCTGTTTGAGCACTGGACCCACGACGCCGCCATGATTCCGATGGCGTTCTACCCGCATTGGCATCTGCGGTTTCGACGCGACACCGAGTTGCTGCGCAAACGCTGGCGCAATTGGCGGCGTGATGGGTTCGAGGCGCAATTCGAAACGGTCCTGAACCATGTGCGCGATCATGGGCCTGTCAGCTCGTCCGACGTGGGCAAGGACGAAAAGAAGGGCTCTGGCGGCTGGTGGGACTGGCATCCGTCCAAGACCGCGCTGGAGTATCTCTGGCGCTCCGGTGCGCTGACTGTGGTGGGCCGCGAGGGCTTCCAGAAACGCTACGACCTGACTGAGCGGGTGATTGAGGAGCGCCTCTGCCCTGGTCGCCTGCCTTGGGACGCGCAGGCGACAGTCAACTGGCTCTGCTCAGCCGCCTTGGACCGGCTGGGCTTTGCCACTTCTGGCGAACTGGCCGCTTTTTGGGACACGGCATCCCCGGCGGAAGCCAAGGCCTGGTGCGCGGATCAGCTGGGCCGGGGCGAGCTGGAAGAGATTGAAATCGAGCAGACGGATGGGAAGCTGCGCAAGGTGTTCACCCGTCGGGGCGCGGTGGAGGCCGCAGCGGAACTAGGGCCGGCACCGGGGCGGATGCGGGTGCTCAGCCCCTTTGACCCGGCCCTGCGCGACCGCAAGCGGGCTGAGCGGCTGTTTGGCTTTCACTACCGGATCGAGGTCTTCACCCCCGCCCCTAAGCGTCAGTATGGCTACTATGTTTTTCCTCTGCTGGAAGGCGCGCGGCTGGCGGGGCGCATCGACGTGAAGGCAGACCGCGATGCGGATGTTCTGCGTGTCACAGCCGTCTGGCCGGAGAGGGGGGTGAAGTGGTCTGGGGCCCGCATCAAACGGCTGGAGGCTGAGCTGGACAGGGTGGCGCGGTTTGCGTGCGTTAGCGGGGTCGCTTTCAATAACGGATGGCTGCGCGATCCGGCCTGAGCCTGGGCGCCGAGGAACGATTTTTTTTCCGGACCGGAATATTCGCAAAACTCCGGCGCCCGCTGCGCCTCGGCTGCGCTGATCCTCAGAGGGATGCGCAGTCACTCCGGCCGCAGCTGCGCCTCAATCACCTGCCGGTAGTCTTCCGGAGCGGGTTTGGCCGTGAACGTTTCCGGCGCGATGAAAACGCAGACGAACTTGCCTTCGAAACACAGTATGCCATCTTGCCGTGCATTGACCCGGAAGGTCACGGACTTGCCGCCAAGGTCTGACGGCCAGACCTCGCACATCAGACGGTGCCGGGGGGTCACGGGCGAACGGAAATCGATGCTCATATGCACAAAGGGCGTGCCAGTGCCTCGGTCCAGCTCCATCTGGTACCAGCCGTCCCCGCCTAGATGATGCTCCCACCAGGCATCGATTGCCTCCAGCGCAAAGGCAGGCAGCCGTCCGGTGTAGGCAATCCGGGCTGGATCGCAATCGCCCCAGCCCACGCGGATTTCATGGATGAAAATGTCCTGCTCTGCCATTCCCTAGCGCCCCGCCTATTCTTGTCTGCGCATCCTAACGGCGCGCATCAGCGGCATCAAACGGCAATAGCAGCTAGGTTCGCAGCGTCAGGTATTGCTTCGCTTGCGGGAGAGGATCAGATCCGGCAGCACCAGCGTGTCGATCAGCGCCTCGCATAGGCCGACGCAATTTGTGCAGCCGACGCAGGGCCCCTGCAATTCGGAAACGACCGTAGCCAGGGCCTTGACCTTGGGTGCGGTGGATTTGCTGCGGCTGATCTGCATGGCGGGTCTCCCCAATTTGCTGCGGCACGTTCCGGACAGCCCAACCCGGAAAGGTGATTCAGGTCAATCCAGCTTTATGTCACAAAATATTTCCATTTTCCGGACTGGCCTGGAATTCGCCCCCTCTCCGGCAAGCCGGAGAGGGGGCGAATATTACTGCATCAGCATCAGCGGCAGAAGTGTGATCACCGGGAAGGCCACCAGGATAATCACCCGGATGATGTCGGAGGCGACAAAGAACATCACAGCCTTGTAGGTGTCGATCATCTTGGTCTTGCGGTCCATCGCGTTGATGATGAACAGGTTCATACCCACCGGCGGAGTGATCAGGCCGACCTCCACGACGATCAGCACCAGCACACCGAACCAGATGGCCACATATTCCGCCTCGATCCGGTTCACCCGGCCTTCGGTCACCCGTATGCCCAGTTCCTTCATCTGCTCACGGGTCAACTCGGCGCCGGTCGCAATGGCATCCTGAATCGAGGCGAGCATTTCGGCGCCCATGCCTTCAGGCACGCCGGCCTTCAGCACCTCCATCGCCGCATCCGCCTGCATCGCAGGCAGGGACAACAGGCCGAAATCCATCGCAGAAATCACCGGGAAGAAGATCGGGATCGTCAGCAGGATCATCGACAGCGAGTCCATCAGGCAGCCGAACACCAGGTAGAATGCCAGGATCAGCGCCAGCACCACCCAAGGGCTCAGGCCCTGACTGACTACAAAGTCCGCGAGTTCCTGCGGCACCTTGGTCAGTGCCAGGAAGCCGTTGTAGAAACCTGCACCCAGCACGATGAAGAAGATCATCGCGGTGGAGCGCGCAGTGACCATGAAACTCTCGCCCAAGGTCTCGCGGTTCAGCCCGCCGTTCATCCAGGCAATGAGACCGGTGCCGAAGGCGCCCACGGCGGCGCCCTCGGTCGGGGTGAACCAGCCCAAGTAAATGCCGCCGACAACCAAGCCAAAGACCAGCAGCACCGGCCAGACATGGAACAGCGCCGCAAAACGCTCGCCCCAGGGAACCGGCGGACGGGTGCCTGCGCTTTCCGGGAACAGGCGGACATAGATGGAGATTGCAATCACGTAGCCCAGTGCCGCCAGCAGGCCCGGGATGAAGGCCGACAGGAACAGCTTGGCGATGTTCTGCTCGGTCAGGATCGCATAGATCACCAGCACCACGGAGGGCGGGATCAGAATGCCCAGCGTGCCGCCAGCCGCCAGCGTCGCGGTGGAGAAGCCGCCGGCATAGCCGTATTGCTTCAGCTCAGGCAGCGCTACGCGGCCCATGGTGGCCGCAGTCGCCAGCGACGAGCCGCAGATCGCGCCAAAACCCGCGCAGGCGCCAATGGAGGCCATCGCCACCCCGCCTTTGCGGTGGCCCAGAAACCCTTCGGCTGCCTTGAACAGCGCGGTGGACATGCCGCCCAGCGTTGCGAAATGCCCCATAAGCAGGAACATCGGAACGATGGTCAGCGAGTAGGAGGAGAAGGTCGTATAGGTCTCGCTTTTCAGCCGCCCGAACGCCACCTGGGTGCCGTCCGTCACCCAAATCAGCCCGCCAAGCCCGACCAGGAACATCGAGAGCCCGATCGGCACCCGCAGGAAAATCAGCAGCATCAGGACCGGGAAGGAAGCGATGCCAATTTCAAGAGCCGTCACGTTTCACCCTCCACGCCGTCCCAGACCAGGATCCGGCCGGTAAAGAATTCAATGGTGCGCACCGCACCCATGTAGATACCCACAATGGCGGCCACGACCGCCGCAACCATGCTGATGGCGTAGGCCCACCAGACCGGGAACTCGAGCAGGAAGGAGGTTTCGCCGTTGGAATACTTGCCGGCCAAACCGGCCCCCAAACGCCAGGCGATCAGGACCAGCACCGCGGCAAACAGCAGCTCCGTCATCATCCGCAGGAAACGCTTCACACTGCGTGGGAAGGCGTTTGCCACCACATCCACCGAGGCATGACCCGCAGTGATCTGGCACAGCGGCAGGAAGGCGAAGATGGCAAAGGCGACGCCTGCCTCGACCAGTTCGAAGTCGCCGTTGACCGGTCCGACCCAGCCCGTCATCCATTTCGAAAACCCAGGCGCAATCCGCTCCATCAGATCACCATGGAACAGCCCGTTCAGCAGCCGCCCGGCGATTGAAACACATGTCAGAATGATCAGGAGAGTGAGGACTGCACCGCCCAGGTAAGCCATGGCCTTGGCCAGCCGCATCATGAGCTTGTGCATGGTAGTATTGCCTTATTCCGGTGTGCAAAGGGCCGCTGCCAATGCCGCGCGGCCCCTCACCTTTATCAATCAAAGCGCCTTACTGATACTGCGGCGTGTATTTCTCGATCAGGCCGCTGGCCTCTTCGATCAGCGCGGCACCGTCGATGCCCTTTTCGTTCATGTCAGCGATCCACTTGTCATAGATCGGCTGCGCACGCTCGCGCCACAGGGCGGTCTGCTCGGCGTCCAGGGTGATGACGTTGTTGCCCAGATCCAGCGCCATTTCGCGCGAGGGGCCGTCCGAGTCCGCCTGGGTGCCGCCGGCAAAGACCGAGAACTCCAGGCCGGAATTGTCGTCGATCGCCTTCTTCAGGTCATCCGGCAGGCTTTCGTACTTGTCCTTGTTCATCGCCAGAACGAAGGTCAGGGTGTAAAGCGCCTTGCCGGTGAATTCGGTGTGGTTCTCAACCAGCTCCGGAACCTTCAGCGCCGCAGTAACTTCCCACGGAATGGTTGTGCCGTCGATCACGCCTTTGGACAGGCCTTCCGGAACCGCAGGAACCGGCATGCCAACCGGGGTTGCGCCCAGTTCGGTCAGCAGCGCATTGACCGAACGGCCGCCGCCGCGGATCTTCATGCCTTCCAGATCTTCAGGCGCTTCCACCGGATCGGAGGTGTGGATCATGCCCGGCCCATGCACCCAGGTGCCCAGGATGTGCACATCCTTGAACTCGCTGTCCTTCATGTGCTTCTCGAACATCTCCCAATAGGCGTGCGACACCGCGCGCGCATTGGTCATCATGAAGGGCAGTTCGAACACTTCGGTCGAGGGGTAGCGGCCCGGGGTATAGCCGACCACGGTCCAGACGACATCCGCCACACCGTCGATGGCCTGGTCCATCAGCTCCGGGGGCTTGCCGCCCAGCTGCATCGACGGGAACCGGTCGATCTTGATCCGGCCGCCCGAGGATTCCTCGACGTTATCCGCCCAGACATCCAGGATCAGCTTCGGCACATTGGCCTGCGCCGGCAGGAACTGGTGCAGTTTCAGGGTGACTTCCTGGGCAAATGCCGGTGCCGCGCACATCGCTGCGACGGCTGCCGCGCCAACAGCGCCCAGTAGCTTTCTCCGAGTGGTCATGTCGTCCTCCCTTTGACCTATTCACTTGCCGGGGCCCATCTCGCGCAAGATTGCTGCGGCACCCGGTCAATTTCTTTCCGTTTCTGCCGTCAGAGCCCCGTCTCAGGTTCATTTAACGAACCGCTTGCATCCCTGCTATTAGGTGCGTTTGTAACTATCAACAGCAGATTATGCATTTTTCCCTCATGAATTCTGCCTGCAGATACGGCCCGCAGACAAATTCATCAGATCATATGTTACGAAGCTCCACGCATTTACACGCAAATTGATACATATCGAATCGGCCATATGGCAACAACAATTGTCCCTGGCGGCCGCATTGCGTCATTCCGCTGCAGCCAGAGTCAGTTCCACCGGTTCCAGCCCGTCAATGCCGCCGCGCATTCGGTCGCTGCCTTGCACCGGTCCGACTCCGGCGGGTGTGCCGGTCAGGATCAAGTCACCCGGCCGCAGGTGATAGTAGCCGGAGAGGTGGCAGATGATCTCCTCCACAGACCAGATCATTTCATCCAGCGAGGCGTCCTGCCGGATCTCTCCGTTCACCTCCAGCCAGATCCGCTGCCCCGACGGGCTGGTCCAGTCCGCGGCCCGGGTCAGCGGCGCCAGAACAGTACCGTTCTCCAGGTCCTTGCCCAGATCCCAGGGCCGCTGCTTCTGCCGCTCACGGATCTGCAGGTCGCGCCGGGTCATGTCCAGCGCACAGCCGTAACCAAAGACGGCGTTTCGCGCTTCTTCTGCCGAGGCCCGGAACACCGGTGAACCGATCGCCACCGCCAGCTCCATCTCATAATGAAAGTTCTCGGTTCCTGGCGGGTAGGGCGCAACCGACTCTGTCAGCACCGCATTGGCAGCCGCCTTGGTGAAATAGAACGGCGCTTCCCGGTCCACCTCATTGCCCATCTCGGCGGCATGGGCGGCATAGTTGCGCCCGACACAGAAAATCCGCCCAACTGGATACCCCGCAGTTTCCCCCACCACCGGAATCACCGGCGCCTGCGGCAGTGCAAACAAAGCCTCACCCATCTGAAATTTTCCTCCGGACTAACCTGTTTCCAAGTCAGAGCCGCAAAGCGAGCCCCTGTAAACCCCGCTTCATGGTTGTAACGAATTGAAATTTCACACCCATGCGCTTACCAGCGACGCCCCTGTCGCAGTTCCGCCAGCAGCCCCCGTCCGCTCAGGCAGCCTGCTCCTAAACAATGAGGAGACGCGCGATGGCAGTTACTGAAGCAAACACAACGGATTTCGTCACGCAGGCAACCCAAGCGCAGGATGCCCCTGATTCCCGGCCTGTAGCCGGGATTTTGTTCCTGCTGCTGGCCACCACCTTGTTTCCGGTCCAGGATGTGATCATCAAAAGCCTGAGCAGCGATTTTGCGGTGCATCAAATCGTGTTCTGGCGGGGCGTCTTTGCGCTGCCGATCGTGGCCGCAATCGCTTGGTTTGACGGCACTCTTTGGCCGCTGCGGCTGGGTTCGGTCACGCTGCAGTTGCTGCGTGCCGCGGCTGGCTTCAGCTCCTATCTTGTCTACTACATGGCGCTGGCCGCTATCGGCCTGGCCGAAACCGCTGCCATTACTTTCTCCACCCCGATATTTGTCACCATGCTGGCCACTGTTTTTCTGGGCGAAAGGATCGGCCTGTTCCGCTGGTTTGCCGTCTTCATCGGCCTTGCCGGCGTGCTGGTGATCGTGCAGCCCGGCGCCGGGGTGTTCGAGCCCGCAGCCGTGCTCGCCCTGCTCGCCGCCATCGCCTATGCAATTTCGATCATCACTACCCGCAAGCTGGGCAAACGCACCAACGGCGGGTCGATGACCCTTTTCACTCTGGTATTCTTCATCACCGCGGGGGCGCTGCTGGGGCTGATCTTCTCCATCCTGCAGACCGAGTCGCCGCATCCCAGCCTTGCCTTTCTCTATCGCGAATGGGCCGCCCCCAGCCAGCATGACTGGCTGCTGCTGCTGGCGCTTGGCGGAATTTCGGGTATTGGCTTCTTTGCGCTGTCCCAGGCCTATCGCCTCGCCGAAGCCTCGGTGGTCACCCCGTTTGAATACACCTATCTGCCTTGGTCTGTGTTCTGGGGCTGGATGATTTTTGGCAGCTTGCCAGGCTACACCACCTGGATCGGCCTTTCGATGATCGTTGGCGCAGGCCTGCTGATCGTTTTCCGTGAAGCCGTCAAAGGCCGCCGCCTGGTCCGCCGCAAGGGTCTGGGCATCCTGCGCCAGCGCTGATGGGGCCGTGAGCAGGCCAACGGGCCTGCTTCCTCTCGCAGCGCGGCAAACAGAAGTTTCCGGTGAAAAATAGCCAATCAGTGATGGCTTCCGTGAGCGCGATTTCCCTCGGTAAGGCTTTGGGCATCTTCTGCCGCGGGTTACAGCGCGCACCCAGCTCTTGAGCTCGTATGCCCCGGCTAAACAGCCTCAAAATTCCTTTGCAGACTCCTGCAGAGGTGACAGCGAGGAGCAGTGACAGACACGAATACCTTGCAGCAAGCTGGATTCTTCGGGTGAGGCAGCCGACAAAGAAAACCTCCGGTTCTGAAGAAGCAGACAGTCCTG